>JBCBGD010000011.1:0-21673 GCA_038527085.1 Pseudomonadota bacterium
AGTGAGATCGGATGACTATACTCTCGAACATTACCGGGGTGCGGCTAGGGACTGTCGAAGATTTGGCCGCATTAGTGCCAGGTCGCGCAAGACCTTGGAGCGCATTGTTGGAGCGTACTGAGGGACACTACCTCTCAGCCCTCGCGGCGAGCCAAGAAGCGCTGATCAAGAACGGCATCCAAACGGCTCGGAGGCTTGCACATTTCCTTGGCCAGGGAACCGTCGAGACGGGCGGGTTTCGCTATACAGAGGAAAACCTGAACTACAGTGCGGCCAGGCTGCGTCAGGTGTTCAGTGCCTACAGACATGCGGAAGACTTGGCTGAGCGCCATGCCGGTCGGCCAGAGTTGATTGCAGACGCCGTCTATCAGAACCATCCCGCGCTCGGGAACACGCAGCCGGGCGACGGATTTCGATTTCGCGGCCGCGGCTTCATCCAGCTAACGGGGCGCTCCAATTATGAGCGATATGCCTTGGTCTCCGGACTGCCAATTGACACCGATCCTGATCTAATCAGCAGGGACCTGGAGGCATCGATTGCGGTCGCGGCAGCCTTTTGGCGTGCGAATGGTCTGTCGCGGTTTGCCGACGCCGATGATGCCTGCGCCGTTTCGCGAGGCGTCAATCGCGGTGATCCCTTTCACAAACGTCCAGCCCATGCAGAGGCCCGTCGCGTGCGCGCAACGCGTCACTGCCTGCACATCCTGACTGCTGGGCAAGAGCGCTGACAAAGGTGGGCTGGCCCACAATTGGTGGCTTTTCCCAGCGTCAAAGCTTGCTGCGATGTTCAATCCGTTTACGTAAAGGGCAACTCCAACTGATCGGGACTCCCGCCATGGCGCTGCCTCCAGTACTCCAGAACCTTCGCATTCCGGTCATCGGAAGTCCGCTCTTCATCATCTCCAATCCTGACCTGGTGATCGCCCAGTGCAAGGCGGGGATCGTCGGCAGCTTTCCGTCGTTAAACGCACGTCCAGAAAGCGTGCTCGATGAATGGCTCGATCGTATAACGACCGAACTGGCAGAATACAGCGAGAAAAACCCGGATCGTCCCGCCGCGCCGTTCGCCGTGAACCAAATCGTACACAAGTCCAACAACCGCCTCATGCACGACGTCGAGATGTGCGTGAAGTACAAGGTGCCCGTTGTGATCACCTCGCTGGGCGCGGTGCCCGAAGTGAATGAAGCCATCCACTCCTATGGCGGCATCGTCCTGCACGACATCATCAATGTGCGCTTCGCCAAAAAGGCGCTTGAGAAGGGTGCAGACGGCCTTATTGCCGTGTGTTCCGGTGCTGGTGGGCATGCTGGCACCATGTCGCCCTTCGCGCTGGTTCAGGAGCTGCGCGAATTTTTTGATGGCCCGATTGCGTTGTCGGGCGCGATCGCCAATGGCGGCGCGGTTGCCGCAGCCCAGGCCATGGGTGCTGATCTAGGATACATCGGGTCCGCCTTCATTTCCTGCCACGAAGCCAATGCTGACGAGGGCTACAAGAACGGCATCGTTGAAGGCACCGCGGACGATATTGTTTACACCAACCTCTTCACCGGCGTGCACGGGAACTATCTGCGCAGCTCTATCGAAAATGCCGGTCTCGATCCTGACAATCTGCCCGAAAGCGATCCCTCGAAGATGAATTTTGGATCAGGTGGCAACACAAAAGCCAAGGCCTGGAAAGATATCTGGGGCTCGGGACAAGGTGTCGGGGCGATCAAGACTCGTATGTCGACCGCCGAATACGTCGACAAGCTGGATCGCGAGTATCATGCCGCGATTGAGGCCCTGAATGCCGGACGTGGATTTTCGATGTCCAAACTCGAGGCAGCTGAATAGACCGGTCCGGGCGCTGTTCGGCCCCGTCAGTTTTGCCTAGCGCATCTGACAGAACGTGATCGGGTAAACCATGCCCGGCCGAGCTGAAGGTGCGCCGCCAATCATCGCTGGCGGGAAGCGGGCCTCAGCTACAGCAGCTTCGGCCGAGCTCGCAAATTCCGGCCGGGTGCAGGCCGCCTCGATTGATTCTGCGCGGCCTTCAGCTGTCAGGTCAAAGTAAACGAGACACGCGCCTTCCCGGCCTTCAATGGCGGCCTCAACAGGATACGCAGGCTGAGGCGGTGGAAATGCGATGCCGTCAATCACTTCGCCGAACTCGGAAATGTCTCCAACCGGAACGCCATCCATACGGGCCAGCAACGCTTGTGAGTAGCTCACCTCGTCTGTCCTCGGCGGGCGGCCTTCTTCGCAGGCTGCGATCGTGAGCGAGTCCTGTTGAACCGCCGGGATTGTTGTGTCTGTCAGGGTGGTGCACGCGGGCAGGGCGAGCGCGATCAACCCGATTGTCCATGCAGCGTTGGGCATTTCCGCCTCCCGTGTTTATCGCCGTCAGATGCAAGCCGTGTGCCCGGGACAGGCGGGTGGATATTCGACGGGGAAGTGGGCTCGGCAATAGTCACCGCTGAAGTCACGCTGAGGTGCGATCATGTCGGATGTCTTGGGATTGGCGGCTAGCGCCGCGGGCGGTGGAGTTTTCGGCCTCTTTGGTACGGCGCTGGGCAGGGCGGCTGCCTTTTTCGAGCAGCGCCAGAAAAATGCCCATGAGCGGGCGCGCTGGACGCATGAGCTTGAACTGGCGGCCCATGCCCGGGCGGCCGCGTCAGAGGCGAGAGCAGATACGCTGACCCAGACGACCGAACAGGGACGCTGGGCTGGGCTGACCGCGTCGCTAGAAGCCGACAATGCCATTGCATTAAGCTATCGCTGGGTCGATGCCATCCGGGGGCTTACGCGCCCCTTCCTGACCCTGACGCTCTGGTTGATTGCGGTGGCGATTTACGCGTCTGCACCCGAAGCAGGGCGCTCGCAAATCACGGAAACGGCGACATTTGCTGCGACAGCCGCCACGCTCTGGTGGTTTGGGGATCGCGGCCCGGTGGGGCGGCAGGAAAAGCGCCAATGAGCGAGCGGCGTCAGGCCACCTCTTCGGGCACTGGCTGTTTGGCTTCCTGGCGCGCAGCCTCCAGATTGTCGATGATCCGCCTTTGCTCATCAGTAATTGGCGGACTTGGCGGAACGTCCTTCCATCCGCAAATTTCAGCAGCTTCCTCAACCGTTGGATTACGACCACCCGTTCGGACCAGTCGGCCCACCGTCATGGCGCGGGCATACAGCTTTCCGCGTCGCACAAAGTCATGCTGAAAAAAGGTGTAGTTGCCCTCCCACCCGGTAATCTGCGTGCGGACTTCATAGCTTTGGGGAAATTTCAGCATACGGAACAGAGATACATGCTTATAGACAACCACCGGGATGATCCCCTCGCGGCGCATGGAATAGGCTTGTCTTGTCTTCAGCAGCGTGTCGATAACGCTCAGATCTGCGATCGACAGATAGCGTGAATTGTTCATGTGCTGAAACGCGTCCTGGTCTGTGATCCAGACACGGAACTTCAGGACAGTCTCATCAAGATAGCCCACCTTTTTCCGGAAAATCAGATTGGCGATGATCGTGCGCAGAAGCCGGATGAACAGGTTCATGGCGCCGCTGCTTTCCGGTGGCGATCCGCCACGATGGCCTTCGCAAGGGAATGGTTGAAGCGCGTGATCGTCGCGACGGATTCATGGGAAAAGGTCGCGCCCGTATAGTAGGTGTTGGCTTCACCCTGCATGTCTCGCAGGTGGGTCAAGAGACCCTCCGAAACGGTCCCCGGTTTGTATTGGGCAAAGTACTTCCAGCGCTTTGTCAAAATTGCGCGTACAGGCGTGCCGCCATCCCGTCGCACGTCACCTTCGGCCAGTTCGTTCAGTTCCCGCTCATTATACTCGCCGCTGATCTGGTTGAGCACGTAGAGCCGACCGCCAAAGTCAGGGCTATCGACTTCATAGCGCGCCGACATCAATTGACCGGGTTCAGAGTCGAGCATGATCGCGCTGGACCAGCAGCGCAGTTGCTCTTCGTGGAACCAATCATTCACCTGCATCAGGGTGGTTGCATAGCCATTCCAACGCACGCTTTCATTCACGCGCAATTCCGCTTCGGTTGGTGTCGTCAGTGCACTGAAATCGTCGACGGGGATTGCACAGACCAGTTTGTCGAAGCGGTGCTCTTCGCCGCCCGCCTCAAGGATTACCCCGTCCGCTTGGCGTTCGACTGCCGTGACGCGGTGGTCCAGCCGCACGTCAACATTTTGAGAAACCCTCTCCCAGAGATCGGTCCAGCCCGTTGTTGGCATCATGAGCCCGTTGAAGCGGGCTGACATTAGCAGCGGAATGTCGATCCATCGCAAAGCCTGGATCGTGGATGTTTCGTCCAGCCGACCATAGCCCATGTTCGTGAGCGCCCTGTAGTGCAGACGTTCCATCTTGGCGAGGCCGCGCGCGCGCAACCAATAGAGGATTGGCATGCCAGCTTCGTTCAGGACCGACGGATCGTCTGGTTGGGTTACCAGAAGCTTTTTCAGGCGGTTCGACGCCTTCCTGTAAATCAACAACTCCTGATAGATCGACATGGTGCCCGGCTCTTTGACCCAGTCGAAATACGGCCCGCCATCGATCAACTGATCCCCGAGGCTTCTTGCCTTGATGCCGAGTGAGCGTATCCATTTGCGGACGTGAATATCATTTCGGGTGGCGTAGCAGGTGCCCATTTCGCACACCACGCCATTCTCGGAGAAGGTGAAAGACTTGCCGCCGAGTTGGGATGCCGCCTCGAACACCGTCACGTCCACTTTTCGGGTTTCGTTCAAGAAACGCGCGACTGACAATCCGGCCGGGCCGCCCCCGATGACGGCAATTTTCGGTTTTTTTCTTCGTCTTAGCATCAAGTGTATCGATAGATCAGACTAGGGACGTTTTTGCCCGCTGACAAAGCATCGCGGGCAATGGTTAATGCTGAGTAGTAAATTGCTCGGTGCACGTCCGCGCGATTTTCACACAGCGCGTGTATCGACCACACTATGCGCGCGTTTTCGACCTCTAATTCCAATTTTTTGCAGTTATTTCGTCGCAGCGTTCGACCAGTGTCGCCTTTGGATCACGCTGTGGCGGTCACTCAACAGAAGCTATACATCGATAACGCTTTGATGATGGCGATCATCAACCTGGTAAATGCGATTGTCGTTGCAGTGTGTTTTTCCTTCATGGCGCCCCATTGGGGCATGCTTTGTTGGCTCGGCATCGTCTTCACGTTCACACTAGTCGGTTTGCGGAGCTGGAGACTGTCGAGAGGGGTCGCCACGCCCTCCACCTCCAGTGGAAACTTTCTCAAGAAAGCTGAAGTCAGTTCGCTCGTCCTTGGTGCGGTTTGGGGCATGCCGAACTTCTATGCCGGCTCCGTGAACCAGGAAGTGGCCCTGTTCTTCCTCCTGGTCTCTTCCGGCATGGCGTCGGGCTACACCAGCATGGTCAGCGCTTGTCCTCGCATGGCGCTTCGCTTCGTGCTCGGGATCTCTGTGCCGTCATTCTTCGCCGCAGTGTTCTACCTGGGAAGTTTCGGCCTGGCCGTCGCTGCCCTCATCATCGTCTTGAACCTGTCCTTGGCGCAGCAAGCGATCAGAAGTTTCAAGCAGTTGGAGAGCCTGGTGGCTTCGCGCAATGAAGCCCAAACCGCCCGCGCGCACCTGCTGGACGCCGTTGAGTCGATTGAAGACGCATTCGCGATCTTCGGAGAGGACGGCGACGTGCTGATGGCGAATTCGCGCCACCGCCAATGGTTTGCCAATGGCTTCGACGTGACGGCCGCGACCAATGGAAAAGTGGTGCGCATGTCAGAGCAGACCTGGGCAATGTGCGCCGTCCTGCCTCTGGAAGACGGACGTATCGTTTGCATCCACAAGGACGTTTCACGCTTGAAAGTACGCGAGTCAGAATTGATCGCGGCGCGCCGTGAGTCAGATGACGCGAACGCCGCAAAGGCCCGTTTCATGTCGACCATGTCCCATGAGCTGCGCACGCCCCTCAACATCATCAACGGATTCTCGAAGATCATGTCGTCCTCATCGCGCGTCATCGTGACTGCGTCTGAGATGCGCGAATACTCTGACTCGATCCTGGATGCCGGCGAGCATCTCCTTACCGTGATCAATGACATCATCGAGTTTTCCCAGGTCGGCTCCGACCGCTACATGCACGATCCAGCGCCGGAGGACATTCGCGACTTACTTTCGAAGGCGATTTCCCTGTCGGCGAAATTCCAGGGCATTACCGACCTCTCAGGTTTGGATGTGTCGGTATCCAAGAATATGGGCGAACTGGTAGTGGACGAAGCTGCTTTCCGCCGCGTTCTGATCAGCCTGCTGTCGAATGCCTTCAAGTTTGGCGGCCCGTCGTCTCGCATCGTTGTGCGCGCCTTTGTCAGGGACGATGGCTGCCCAGTGGTGACCATTCGCGACTTTGGTGTGGGCATCAATCAAGATGAGCTGGAACGGGTCTTCGAGCCTTTCTATCAGGGCGAGTTGGCCCGGTCGGGACAATTCTCCGGGACAGGTCTGGGCCTGGCCCTTGCGCGTGAGTTGATGCGCTTGCATGGCGGCCGGGTTGAGCTTCACAGCCGTCCAAGCGTCGGCACAACCGCATCTGTCCTTTTGCCAGCCAGCGCGCACATCCCGCTGAAAGAAGAGCCAAAGCAAATCGAGAGTAAGGCCGCGCCTGTGCGGCCCATTCGCGCCGTCGCTTAAGCCGCGCCCATCCAGAACGCGTTGAGTTGATCTGCGATCTCCGCTGCCTCTTTTCGGATCCTGGGCGGCACACGGAAGGCGATGAGCGCTGAGCCTGACAAGGCTGTGTCCTTCGCTTCTGGGGCGGGCCAGTGCGCCCCAGCGACGATTCCGCTTTCCAGGCTTGAGAGAAACGCACCGAACTCGGCTTCTCTCTCATCCTTGAACAGCGGCAACCAGACAGCGACGATCGCTTTCGGCCAGCGCGCCAGAGCGCGCGGTGTCCATTCGGCAAGCGCCTCCATGTCTGCCATGGTCTCATAGCTTGGATCCGAGAAGACGAGCATTTGCTCGCCTCTGCGCGGCTGGAGCTTGAGCGCGCCGGAGTAGCCATCCGCCTTCTTGATCTGCACCCGCCGATCTCCCGCGAAAGCACCGCAAAGGGCCTCGTATTCGACGGGATGCTTTTCAAACAGAACCAGCCTGGCTTTTTCGCCTAGCCTATGCGCAGCGAGGGCGGGCGATCCCGGATAGGCTCTCTTGCCCTGCTGGCGCATCAAGTCCAGCCAATCGGCCAGAGCAGACGGAGGACTGGCGGCCTTGAACAGGTCCAGAACACCTTCGTCCGCCTCTTTGGTCTTGCGCGATTGTGCCCCGGACAAGTCGTAGACGCCTCGTCCCGCATGGGTCTCAACGTGCAGGACAGGGGCTTTCAGTTCGGCGAGGTGGCGAAGAATGACATCCAGCACGGCATGCTTGAGCACATCGGCGCGATTGCCCGCATGAAAGCCGTGCTGATAGCTGAGCATGCGTCAGTCCTGACCGCCGCCTGCTCCGCCCATCCCTAGCTCCGCAAGCGATTCTTCGCGGATGGCTTCAAACTCATTGCCTTCATACCAGCTCGGCCAGTCGTTAGAATTGGCGATGTCTGTGGCGACCTTGGTGATCGCGATCGCATCTGCGGCGAGGCCGTCATAGTTGAAAGACGGCAGCACTTCGTCCATCGGCTTGTGATAACGCTGGGAATAGTGGACCTGGTCTGCCGCTTTGCCCACGGCCACGCCGCCGTCCACCTGGTCATAGCCCTGCTTCACATACAGCATCGGCACACCCGCTTTCACAAAAGGGGCCTGGTCTGAGCGGTAAAAAAAGCCCGCTTGCGGCGACGGGTCAGGTGCGAGCACGCGATCGTCTTCGGCAATCACCTCCGCCAATCTGTCTTCCAGTTCCGATGCGCCGTAGCCAATCACTGTGATGTCATTGGCGAGGCCCACGGGCTGATAGGCGTCGATGTTGAAGCCCGCCACGATCTGGTTCATCGGCACGGTTGGGTACTCGACATAATAAGACGAGCCGAGCAGGCCGGACTCTTCAAGCGTCACCGCCAGGAACATTACCGAGCGATCGTGGTCTTCTGAGGCCACAGCTTCTGCGATGTCGAGGATCGCCGAGACGCCAGTGGCGTTGTCGACCGCGCCATTGAAGATGTCGTCGCGATAGAAATCCTGGGTGGGTTCACCTTCACGCTCTCCGGATTTTTTACCCAGGTGATCCCAGTGTGCGGTGAATAGGACGTACTCGTCCGGTGCTGTCTGGCCCGGCAAGACTCCAATCACATTGCGTGACGTCCCCTTGGTGACCGTCTGTGTGATGTCTCCGCTTGCTGTCACGCCGCCCATGTCCACAGGGGAAAATCCAGGCTGCTTTGCAGCGTACTTCATCTCCTCGAAGTCGAGGCCCGCTTCAGCGAACAGTTTTCGGGCCGTATCGGTAGAGATCCACCCCTCTAAAAGCGCGCGGTCTTCCCCGGCATTTGCGCGCACGAGGTCTGCCTGCGCCCCGGACCAGGAGTTTGCCACCACATCCCATCCGTAAGAGGCGGGGGCGGTTTCGTGGACGATGATCGCCGCTTTGGCGCCCTGGCGCGCGGCTTCCTCAAACTTATAGGTCCAGCGGCCATAATAGGTCATGGCGTCGCCCTTGAAGAGCTCTGGATTCTTCGTCGCGAAGCCTGGATCGTTGACGAGAATGACCACGGTTTTTCCCGCAGCATCCAGGCCTTCATAGTCATTCCAGTCATATTCAGGCGCGACCACGCCATATCCGACGAACACCATCTCGCTATCATCGAAAGACGCCTCAGTGATGTCTTGGCGTTTCGTCCAGATCACGGCGTCCTCACCGAGAGTCATCGGGAATTCGCGGCCAGATGTGCCGCCGGAAAATGTCAGACCCGATGTGCCTTCATCGATGGTTTGTTCGACCATGCCGACGGTCTGGAAGAAGCTGCCATCCTCGCCGCCGGGCTGAAGGCCTATGCGCGCCATTTCCTGGGCAATCCAGTCGGCGGTCAGCTCGCCCACTTCAGATCCCGGTCCGCGGCCCTCAAAGGCGTCGTCAGCGAGGATGTCGACGCGCACAGCGAGGTCTTCCTGTGTGATGGCGGCTTCCGTCGCTTTGGGCAGAGGCAAAGGCAACGCGACACCATCGGACGAGGCTTCATCGGCCGCGGGGGCCAGCGTTGCGTCTTCCTGTGCATCATTCGCGCAGGCGGCGAGAAGGGCCAGGCTGCCGGCGGCGGCGAGTACTCTCAACATGTATTGAATCCGGTTTGTCATTGGGCTTTTGCAGCGGTGTTATAGCGCTGGCCGGTATCCTTCAAGCGCCAGCCAACAGGGCGCGGACTTCGTTGGGCAGCGCCAGTGCGCCCTGCGCAATGTCAAGGTTGAAGTATTTCAACTCGCCCTCGATTCTGTGGGCATGAACCGGATTCAAACTGTTTCGCTCCGACAGCAGCCCGGCATTCCAGTCACCGGAAATGTAAAACGGGCAGGGCATCATCACGGGATTGAAGTATGGCCAGATCTCGCGGAGGCGCGGCAACAGCTTGGCCATGCCTGCGCGGTAGAACGTGGTCGAGCCCAGCATCTGAATCGCGACGCCATCCGCCGTGAGGCCCGCCTTCAAGCTTTTGTAGAAGGTATCCGTGGCAAGAGGGCTGGCATTTTCGACGCCGTCATGGGCGCCCTCGCAGATGTCCGTGCTGTCGATGATGATCACATCGAACGCGCCAGGATTGTCGGCGAGGTAAGCCGCGCCATCTCCAATGCGGACATTCACCCTTGGATCGTCGAGCCCAGCGGCTACGTCGGGCAGCCATTTGCGCGATACCTCGATCACTGCGCCGTCAAGCTCGCATAGCTCGATGGCTGTCAGACCGGGATACTTCACCAGCTCGCTCACCGTTCCGCCATCGCCCCCGCCTATGACCAATACCCGCGTAGGGCCCTCAACGCAGGCCATGGGGATATGAACCATGTGCTCGTGGTAGACGTGGTGGGTCGACTGGGTGAGCATGGTGATGTCGTCCAGCAGCATCACCCGACCGTGGAGCTCGGTCTCAATGATCTTGATGTCCTGAAACTCGCTTTCGACATGCTCCAGCAGTGCCGTGGCATCGAAATAAAGCCCATGCGAAGCGTCGTGGCGATCGAAGTAGCGTTTGGTGTCGGTCATGGCGGGCTGACTAATCGGGCTTGCAGTGGGCATCAAGATACTGGCAGGTCGAGCGCCTAGCTTTCCATCTTTTCATAGTGCATCGTCGATGCGGAGTGGAGGGTTGCGATGACCGACGTATTCATCAGTTACAAGAAGGAAGATGTGGACCGCGTGAAGCCGATCGCCGAGGGATTGGCGGCAGCGGGCTATGACGTCTGGTGGGACCATCGGATTCCCCCAGGCCGGACCTATCGCGACATCATCGGCGCTGCCTTGCAGTCAGCAAAATGCGTCATGGTCATCTGGTCGGAAAATTCGACCAAGTCCCAATGGGTGTTGGATGAAGCGGATGTCGGCGCCCAGCGCCGCGTTTTGCTGCCGGTTCTGCTCGATAACATCATGCCGCCTCTCGGTTTCACCCAAATCGAAGCCTCACGTCTGATCGGGTGGGACGGCGATACCTCCAACCTTGAATGGCAGCACACCGTGGAAGCCGTGGGCCAGCTCGTCGGCCGCGCGCCTGGCGAAGCGCCGCCTGTCCAGATCTCAATGCCGTCGAGTGGCGGGGCCGGCGACAGCCCAGCGATGCTAAGGGCCACACCTGGTGCATTGTCTGATATGGCTGAGGCGGTGCCTTCGAAGACTGCCGCGAAGAATAAGGGTGGCGGCGCGGGTTTGCTCATCGCAGGGCTTTGTGCTTTGGCGGCGATTGCGGGCGGAGGTTACTTCGCCTTCGCCAATGGGCTTTTTTCGGGTTCACTGCCGCCGAGTGATGGCACTCCTGAGGCGGTTCAGTCGGCCTCGGTCCGCCTGCATCTCAGTGCTGAGCGTCAAGCTGATCTGGGCGATCAGATCAGACAAGCGCTCGAAGCGGCAAGCCATTCCGTGAGAGACGAGGTGCGTGTGGAAGGTGACCGGTCTCCACGATCCGGCAACCAGGTCCGCTATTTCAATGATAACGACGACCTGCTGGCTGAGGGCGTCGCCACGCGTCTTAGCGCGCTGGCGGGCGTTGAGGCTTTCGATGTGAAACACATCCCGGAACTCGCTGAGATCGAAGCAGCGGGCGCGATTGAGGTCTGGTTGGCCTATGTCGAAGACGAGATCAGCACGCCGCCCCCGCCAACAACAACCGATCCCGATCCTGTGCCTCCGCCCAGCCAACCCGCAAGCCGATTTGGCAATGTGACGGGCCAGAATGTTCGCTCAGTCACTGTCCCGGATGGGAGTGTCTTCGGCATCCTTCCCGATGGGCGCTGGGCGCACAAACACCGCGCCGGGGAACTGATGGGCACCTTCCGCGAGACCAATCGCGATGATTGGTCTGTGTTCATGCGCAACTCGAATACGAACGACCCCATCCAGATAGACCTGTTCATGGGCACAGTGTTCACCGATCCCTACACAAACAAGCAGCCGCTTTACACAATCTCCTCCGCTTCAACTGAGGGCATCGCCATGCCGGAGGCTCGCGGATTTCCTGGCGTGAATGGCGAGACGATTAACTCGGCAACTCTGAGCTCGGGTCAGCAACTCGCGGCCCTGAAGGATGGTTTTTGGGGCCTCATGGGGTCGAGCGGGCTGCCCACGGAGACGTTCAGGGAAACCGGACGCGATGAATGGTCCGTGTACCTCGAGCGCGTCAGCGACGGCGCTCCTTTCATGGTAGACTCCTACACCAAGCAATTCGACAGCCTCGCCAACCAGACCCAGACAAACGTTGCAGGCATTCGTGATGCAGCGAATTCTGGCGCACGCGTCCCGCAGATCGCTGAAGCGTCGGCATTCCTTTTCGGACCTGAACTTGAGTTTGAACGCATTTCCTCCGGCGTTCAGCCACGGTGGCAGGAGATTGATCTCAATACGGGTGAGCGGCGCTACATCTGGACAGAGGTCGCGCGCGACGGACACTTCATGGAGCTGACCGATGACGGGCGTGGCGCGCGCATGCGCGTGGACCTGATCCAGGCCCAAGTTTACCTCTCATTTCCCGACTGGGGCGGATTTCAGCCCCAGTGGAAGGTCACGGACATGCGTTAGCCTGGCAAGGGGATCCATTCCTCTTCGCCGTCGGGGAGCGTGAAGCGCTCTCCCCACCAATCCGCGTCAATGCTCGCCTGCCAGTCCGCCTTGGCCTGCTCGATCAGGTCCCGGTCAGTCGCCACCAGATTCCACTCGATGAGCCGCTTTTCCGGATAGGGTGCGCCGCCCGCCAGCATGAATTTTGCGCCTGCCGCGGCTTCCAAGGGGGTGCTGCAGCCTTCCGCCAGAATTCCCATCGAGCCAGCCGTCAAGGTTTCCGAACCGACCTTTACGGATCGGCCGGCAACATAGACAGCGCGTTCTTGTGCAGCCTCTCCAGGGATATCGAATCGTGCGCCATCAGGCGCATCACCTGCCAAATACCAGATCGGATGGGGAAACCTGACGGGTGAGCTATGCCCCCAGGCCTCTCCCGCGAGCAGACGCATCTGTGCGCCGCCAAGCTCGAAAGTTGGGAGCGTGTGTGCAGGGTGGTGTTCGAAGGCTGGCTCGGCTTGTTCGTGGGCGCGGGGCAGGGCGACCCAGGTCTGAATGCCGTGCATGCGCTGACCGCTTTCGCGCTCCGCTGGCGGCGTGCGTTCGGAATGGACGATGCCGCGCCCGGCGGTCATCCAGTTCACCGCGCCAGGGCGGATCACGAGATCGCTGCCCACCGTGTCCTTGTGCGCGATCGCGCCTTCGAAGAGATAGGTCACCGTGGACAGACCAATATGCGGGTGCGGGCGCACGTCGAAGCCATGGCCCGGCGCGTACTCAACAGGTCCGAAATGATCGAAAAAGATAAACGGACCAACCATGCGCCGCTTGTGAAACGGCAATATGCGACGAACGACAAAGCCGTCGCCGAGGTCCTTCTTTCGTGGCTCGATGATCAGATCTAGCGTTTCACACTCCGGCACTCTCGCGCTCGTGGCCTCGTCGGACACAGACTGCGTGTTGGACATGGCCTTCTCCTTGGTTCGCTGGCTTACTGATCCAGATATGGGGGCATGGATGACAGTCTCCAGAGCTATGCCACTCGATTGCGGGCCTGCACTCTTTGCAAGGGCGATATGCCAAATGACCCTAACCCGATCTTTCAGGTCAGCGACACTGCGAGGATCCTGATCGCGAGTCAGGCGCCCGGGAATCTGGCGCACCAATCCGGTAAGCCGTTTGATGATCCATCCGGCCGCCGGTTGCGAGATTGGATGGGAGTAACGGAAGCCGAATTCTATGACGCATCCCGCGTGGCGATCGCGCCCATGGGGTTCTGTTTTCCCGGCTATGACAAGCACGGCGGAGACCTGCCGCCCATGAAGCGCTGCGCGCCGGAATGGCGGGCTGGCTTGCTGGGGCGCATGCCTCAAATCAAAGTGATTTTGCTGATCGGCGGATACTCGCAAAAATGGCACTTGGGCGCTCGTGCAGGTAAATCGCTGACCGCGACCGTTGCAGATTGGAGGAGCCACCTCAGTGAGGGTATGTTCACGACACCCCATCCGAGCTGGAGGAACAACGCATGGCTGAAGGCCAATCCATGGTTCGAAGACGAGGTCCTGCCGGTCTTGCGGGCCTCTGTGCGATCCTGTCTCTGATTGGTTTGCTCGCGCTGCCGGTGCCGGGATGTACGCCAGTCACGCAAGGCCCTTTGGAGATTGCGATGCCTGAGACGCCGCACTTCGATATCGCTTCAGAGCGGTTCATCACATTTGATGGAGCCGAACTCGGATTGACGGTCTGGGACGCGGGTGAAGAGCCTGAGGTGGTCGTTGTCGGTCTCCACGGCATGAATGACTGGGCAAACGCATTTTTCATGGCCGCGCCCTATTGGGCCGAGCATGGCGTGACAACCTACGCCTACGACCATCGCGGCTTCGGGCGTTCGCCCAACAAAGGCATCTGGCCGAAGGAAGAGCTGATGCGCGAAGACTTGCGAACAGCCGTGCAGGTTGCCCGCGCGCGCCATCCAGAGGCGCAAATCGCCGTTGTGGGCATATCCATGGGCGGGGCTGTGGCCGCGTCAGCATTTGGTTCAGGAGATGTCCCTGATGCCGACCTGCTCGTGCTTTCCGGGCCAGGGTTTCGCGGCTGGGGCGCTCTGCCGATTGCCTACCGGGCAAGCCTCTGGATGTCAGCCCGCGTGCGGCCAGGCTGGATCGTTACGCCGCCACGCCGCGTGGTCCGGATCGAGCCGACCGATAATATCGAGATGCTACGGGAGATATGGTCGAACCCGCATATGACGCGGGAAAACCGGATCGACCAAGTGCATGGCGTGGTGTCCCTCATGGAAACCGCCCACCGCCGGGTAACTGCGATCCCATCCAATATTCCAGTGTTGGTCACATACGGGGCCAAGGACATTGTGATCCCGCCGGGCGCGATGGAGCGCACAGCAAAGGTGCTGCCGGACCACGCCCGCACGGCGTACTATGAAAACGGCTATCACATGATCCTGCGCGATCTACAGGCGGAGGTGGTGCATGCCGACACACTGGCCTTCCTGCTGAACCCAGCAGTAGACCTCCCAAGCGGCGTCCCGCCGATACCGTGGGCACTTCAACGCGAAGATACATAGCCTAGAATGCCGCTGGGTATGAGAAGTGCCCAGTGGGGACCATCCAGAAGACACTACAGTCCACCATTGGCCAACCCGAGGCAAGCGAACAGCAATTCTCCAGCGATCCACCTCATGGGTCAACTCCAGGATAAGCTGTGTAGTAGTCCTTATGGGATTCAGGCAATTCGATAGAATAGAGCTGCCCGCTGAAGGCCGCGAGCAGTGCAATTGCGAGCAAGACCCCAGCTCCAATCAGGATTTTTGGCCACCGCACCGCGCCTGCAAAATGCAGCGCCGCCGCCAAGTGTATGAACACCGAAACGATCCCGAGGAAGTAGTAGGGTGCGAAGCCATACTTCAGCGGGCTGAGTACCAATGTGCCCGCCGGCCAATAGAAGTCTGTGTCCAGATCGTACTGCCAGCGCGCCCACACCGCCGCACTTGCGTGAAGCGTGACGAAAAGAGCAAGATAGAGGCCGCTCAAGATCTGGAGCCAGCTCCAGATCGACTTTTGTTTTTCTGCCATGCGCCGCCAAACCAAGCGCAGCCCGATTGCGATCTGAACGGCGAAGCCACCGAGCAAGAACGGCTCTACCCATGGCGCGCGGTACACTCTCCGAAGGGTTTCAAGGACAGCATCTTGAGCCGCGATTGAATGCAGAGCTGCCAGATGTCCGAGAAGGTGCGCGGTGATGAACAGACCAAGCATTAAGGCGAGCAAACGATGTGCCCAAATCACCCGTGCTGCCATGGCAATACCCCTTTTTACCGGATATTATTTATCCGGATAAAATATATCCATAATTAGGAGTCAACCATGCAGATTTCGAAAGGCGTGGAATGGGCCGCGCATGCATGTGCGCTGCTCACCGTTCTTCCCGAGAAAAAAGGTCTGCGCGCTGAGGCAATTGCGACGTACCTTGATGTGCCTGGCGCTTACATGGCCAAGCAAATGCAGGCTTTGAGGCGAGGCGGCGTGGTTGCGTCGGTCCGCGGTCAGCGCGGCGGATACTGCCTCAGACGAGCCGCCAGTGATATCAGCCTTTGGGATGTGACGGCCGCTATTGAGGGACACGCGCCAGCATTCCGCTGTACCGAAATTCGCCAACAGGGTCCGTGCGGTTCAGATGCATCGCGGTGCACCCGGCCTTGCGCAATCGCTGCAGCCTTTCACAGCGCCGAACGCGCTTTCCGTGAGCATCTCTCGCGCACATCTATCGCTGACATCGCTGTGAGCGTACTTGCAGACGCGCCGCCGGAACAAATGGAAGCCATACTCGCCTGGACACAAGAGAATGCGCATTGACCGGCGGGTGAGAGTGGCGTTAAGCGCGGGCGATGTTTGACCATCCTTCCTTCGACGCGCACGAAGGCGTGCACGCCTTCCATGATGCGGCCTCGGGCCTGCGCTGCATCATCGCAATCCACTCCACTCATCTGGGCCCGAGCGCCGGCGGATGCCGCATGTGGAACTATGCCACCGGCGAGGAAATGGTCACCGATGCGCTGCGCCTGTCACAGGGGATGAGCTACAAGAACGCCATGGCGGGCCTTGATCTCGGCGGCGGCAAGGCGGTCATCTGGGGAAATAGCCATACCGATAAGAGCCCGGAACTGTTTCGCGCCTTTGGCCGGGCCGTGGAAAGCCTCGCAGGCCGCTACTATACCGCCGAGGACGTCGGGATCGACGTTGCCGACATTCAGATTGCAGGCGAGGAAACCCGATATGCTGCAGGGCTCGGGGAGGGCGCAGCCGCCAGCGGTGATCCTTCTCCAACAACGGCGCTTGGCATTTTCAAGGGAATGAGTGCCGCCGCCGAGCGTGTGTTTGGCACGGGCGATCTCGGCGAACGCACCATTGCCGTACAGGGCGTCGGTTCCGTCGGCGGATTCCTTTGCAAGCACCTCGCGGAAGCCGGTGCAAAGCTCATAATTTGTGACGTAGACGCCGCCGCGCTGACCGATGTCGCAAAGTCCACCGGTGCGCAGATCGTTCCTCCGGAAGAGATCTACGACCAGGACGTGGACATCTTTTCGCCGAACGCACTTGGCGCGATTATCAATGAGGGCACGCTGGAGCGCCTGAAGGCGAAGGTGATCGCCGGTGGCGCGAACAACCAGCTTGTCATCCCGGCCATGGGCGAGTTTCTGCGCCGGCGAGGCATTCTCTATGCGCCTGACTACGTGATCAATGGCGGCGGTATCATCAATGTGGCTGCCGAGATTCGCGGTGATTATGACCGCGCATGGGTCGAGGCAAAGCTCGATGCCATAGTCAGCACGCTCTGCGATGTCATGGACACGGCGCTAAGCGAAAACATACCCACGAACGAAGTTGCAGACCGCATCGCGCGGGAGCGAATCGGCAGGGCCTGACGCAAAAGCTGCTTCAGGCTGGCTTCTTCATGCCGAAGCGGTTGGCGAAAATGCTATCGAGCCAGCGTTTTGGCAGGCGCGTGGGAATAGAAAAATTCGTCAGCTTGTTCGGCACAGGCGCATAGCGCGCTTTCGGGCTGGGGTCGCTGAGAGCGGTTTCGATCACCTTTGCGATCTTCTCGGGTGAGAGACCTTCTCGACCGCCCTGGAGCATTGTGTCGGAAAACTTGTCGATCGCACCCGCCCATTCGCTATTGGCGTAAGGGTTGCCCTCATTCTTTTCCTCGGCCTTGTCCCAGATCGGCGTCTTGACGGCCCCCGGCCCCACGGCAATGGCGTCGATCCCGTAGATCAACAACTCCCGGCGCAGCGTGTCCGTGACGCTTTCGAGTGCGTGTTTGGTGGCGGTGTAGGCGCCCAGGAAAGGCGACGCGATCTTGCCGCCCACAGACGTGATGTTGACGATACGGCCGGGCTCACCTGAGCGCGAGCGTTCCATTCCGAGCAGCGGGGCAAAAGCCTGGCTACAGGCGATCGCGCCGAGTACGTTCACCCGAAAATGGGCTTCGATTTCGTCAAGCGGCTGAAGGGCAAGCGGGCCCATTTGCGCGATACCGGCATTGTTCACCAAACCTGCAAGCTTTGCTCCGCCGAGGGCTTCTGACACAGTCTCAACTGCCTTGGTGACCGACTCACCGTCAGCCACATCCAGCTTCAGCGGCGTGATGTTTTCATGGTCGCCATCAAGCGTTTCAGCGTCCAAGTCCTTCCTCACGCCCGCAAAAACGTGCCAGCCCTGTTGGGCAAGGTGGCGGGCGGCAGCACGGCCAATGCCAGATGAAGCGCCGGTGATCACGACCGTCTGCATATGATGTCCTCTTTGGGCTGTTTCTTATTCTACGCGGAATAATGCGTTGAGGTTCAGTCTGTCTTACCGCCGTCAATCACCTTGAACACAGGTTTCTCGCGGCGATCTGGCTGTGGCGCCGGTTTTTTGGCGGGCGGCGGCTGAGGGGCGGCCTGGCGGGAGATCGGTGTAATTCCCCGCTTCGGCTGCGGCTTTGCGCTCTCACCGCTATCGTCGAGCGGCTCTTTCTGGTCAGGGTATCGCCGCTTGAAGCCGCCGCGCTTGAGACCCTTTCCGCGCGCCTTCTTGTCGATTTCTTTCAGCTTCACCTTCTGCAGGGCCGAAAGAGGCTCATCCAGATCTCCTTTCTCCGGATCTCCAAACGCAGAGCCATAGGTCTCGATCCGCGCTTCGACTTCCTCCAGAAATTCGCGTTCCCAATCCGAAAGGGGCGGACCGAGCCCTGATTCGGCGAGCGCGGCGGCTTTCCTGAGCTTGCGCAGGGCTGCGCGTTTCTTCCTGTCGTCGATGTCCCGAGCCATGCGACTGACATAGGCTGCATCGGCGAACTTAAAAAGGCAGGGCATTCAGGATTGAGCCGATCAGCCCGCCCCCGCCATCATTGCCGGTTTCTTCTGGGTTTTGTGACTGGAGCACAAAATGACCTGTGCCTGAGAGGCGGACATTGGAGAGTTCGCCGCTCTTCATCACCTCACCCGATGTGAACACCTTGCCGTAAGCTTGGAAGTCGCCGGAGATGGCCGCAACATAGTTCGTGTCGACGATTGCGCCCTCGCTGGTCAGCGCAACGACCTTCGGATCGCCCGGAAGCTTGATGTAAACACGGCCCGTGCCTGTCACTTCGGCCAGTGTCCAGAATTCCTTCTTGGCGACGCGGCGGACATTGAAGGCAAGGTCGCCGCGATGGGCGAGATACCGGGTGGGTTGTAGGAAAAGTGGACGGTCAGGTGAGACCGGCAGTGCCACGATGCGGCCTGGATAATCCCGCGCCGCCATCAGCGTGACGGGCGCGTCCTGTGCATCAAACCGGTTGGCCCAGCGCACATCGCCTGAGAAAAGGGCGAAGATATTGAATCGCGTCTTTGCGATCCTGTGCGTCGTGAGTTTGAAGTCGCCCTTAGCGAACACGAGGCTGGAACGGCGGATGAATGCGCTTTCGCCAGGCTGGAGCGCGAGGGTCAGGGTTTCGCCCCCGAGGCCGATCCCGTGGTCACTGGTTGCGGGGCTTCGGGTCGGAAGAGGCTGCGCTGTGTCCATGGTCCTGAGATAGGGCCAGAGGAGTTAACCGCTACCCAAGGGGGTTCCGCGCGCCGCCCAGGCTGCGATTTCGCCGCCCGCGTCGGCCAGGCATGCGCGCCAGCCATTGGAAGTCTTCGTCAGCGTATATCCGGCTTGCCAGGTCGCGATCGCTGCGCCCGTTGTGTCTTCCATAACATCCTCGACGCGGATGGACGCGGTCGTCGGCGTCATGGAGAGGACAGCAATCAACTCACGTCGGGCGCGGACGACGCCTTGATCGCGATAGAAGACACAGAGCTTTTCCGTGTTCGCGTCGAAGGCCTCACGACTCTTCAGGATGACCGGCGCGGATTTGATCAGCAGCGTCGCCGGAAACACCCAATGCGATCCAATCGCCGGGATGTCATAGGCGGAAAAGGCCTCGACATACGAGTGGCACCAAGCGGACAGTTCATCCTCCACTCGGCGCTGATCCTCTGCCTGCATCATCAGATCTCGCCGAGCGCCGCCAGATAGGTGTCGAGCACCATTTCCTGCTCTTCACGTTCGGCCCGGTCCACCTTGCGGATGCGGATCACCTGGCGCAGCGCCTTCGTATCGAAGCCAAACGCTTTCGCCTCGGCATAGATTTCCTTGATCTGCTCGGCGACCTCTTTCTTTTCTTCTTCAAGGCGCTCTATGCGCTCGATGGTCTGGCGCAGCTTCTCCTTGGTGGTCTCATTCAGGTGGGTCGAGCTGACGTCATCCATGGGCTGTGTCCTTCAAGCGGGCGTGTCTGTAGAAGGGCAGGGCCTTAACGCGCGCTGGCGAGGCGGGCAATGGCCTCAGCGACTTGCTCGCCTTCGCCATGGTGCGGCATGTGACCCTCATTGGGCAATTCCACCAGCGTGAAGTCGGCGACCTGGTCTTTGAGGCGCCCGGCGTGCAGCTCAGGCTTGATCACCGTGTCCTGCAGCCCGGAATACAGCACAACGGGCATGGCCAGCTCGCCATATCGTGATTGCTGGGCAGTCAGCTCCTCGCGCAGGGCGATGACATCCCTGGCATTTGCGCGAAAGACAGGCGGCCGGAACAAGAGATTGATCGCCGATTTCTCGGTGTAGTTCTCTGGCACGGGCGCCGGATGAAATGTCGATTCAGCGCCATCTTCAGCGCGTCCGGGTCCAACAAGCGGTACAAGGTTGGAGAAGGCCGCGCCCAGTACAGGGGTCGTGGCCCATTCATTGTACCAGGCCTGGCCGCCGCCGCCCCAATCGTGCGACACGGGCGCCAGCAGCACCAGCGCTTTCACTCTCTCAGGGTGGTCCAAGGCCAGTCTCAAAGCGACGGCGCCGCCAAAAGAATGGCCCACAATGACGGCGGGTGCGTCCGGTGAAAGCTGCTCAAGCACACCGGCCATCTGCTCGGCCTGCACCTCCAGCATATGCGCGCCCTCCAGCCGGTCGGAGTAGCCATGTCCCGGCCTGTCGGCGATCATCAATTGGAAGCGATCGTTCAGCCTCGGGGCGAGCGTCCAGTCAAACTCATTCGCGTTGGCGCTGGCGCCATGGATGAAGAGAATGGGGGCGCCTTCAGGCTCGCCCATCCTGATGACATGCACCGAAGCCCCGTTCACCTCGAGCATCTCGCCTTCTGGGGGGTGGGCGTCGGTGACGCGGGATGTGTAGACTGCGCTGTGCACACACGCGCCCAGAGCACTGGCGAAGACCACCAGCAGGAAGATTGTCATGAGAGGCCTCACAGGGCGGTTCCGTCTGTCATTTCGCGCAAACGCGCTTCGCCGCGCCGGGCTGCGTCCAGCCTCGGATAGATGTCGAGGGCCTCGCGATAGGCCTCCAAGGCCTCGCTTGTGGACCCCAAGCGCTCAAGCATCAGCCCAAGGCCCAGCCAAGCGCCGAAATGGCGGGGCTCGTGTTTGAGCGCCTCATTCAGGTCGCGCAGGGCTTCGTCGTACTGTTCAGCTTCCAGAAACAAGGTGGCGCGCCTGTGCCAGGCTTCGGCGTATTCTGGTTTGACGCGGATGATGCGGTCATAGAGTGCGCGCGCATGCTTCCGGTCACCGAGACTTTGAGCCTCGACGGCACGTTCCATGAGCAGATCAACGGTGGGCGAACCGCTTTCCAGCCAGGCATTCCATATGTCGAGCGCGATCCCTTCGGCTTCTTCATCGGTCGGCGCGGTTTCAAGCCTATCAAACAGCTCGTCAGGTGGCCCGAACGCGGGACCGGCAACGAGCAGGAAAACTGCGGTGAGGGCGGCTTTGAACATTGGTCAGGAGTATGGAGCGCATCGCCAAGGCTGCAAGCGGCAATTCAGGGGCGATCCAGTAACCCTTTCGCGATCAGTGCCTTCCTGAGGCCCCCGGCTCCCTCAAACACATGCCCATCCATGCCGAGAGCACGCGCTGCCTCGATATTCTCTGCGCGGTCGTCAATAAAGAAAACGCGCTGCGGGTCGGGC
>JBCBGD010000012.1:0-20975 GCA_038527085.1 Pseudomonadota bacterium
GGGGTCTGCATTCGATGCATCGCAGGCCGCCAGCAGCGCGATGGCCGCTGCGCCAAGGAAAAGGTGTTTCATGATCAGCCTCTCTTTTATTGTTCTTTAGTTGCTGCAAAGCAGGCCAGTCGTCCCGGCCCGCTTCCATTCCTGAAGTGGCAGTGCGCTATTCAGCAGGTTTCAGGTCGCCTGCCGCGCTTGTGCCGATGAGCTCTTCTTCGTCGATCGTGGCGTGGCCGGAATAGGTCTCGCCGATCGTGCGATAGGGCCGTCCATGCCAGGACCAGTTGAAGATGCGGTGGATCTCCACGCCGATGGCGTACATGGCCGGCACCAGCAGGAGCGACACGAACAGTGCGAAGGTCACAGCCGCGCCGAGTGAGACCACCATGGGCTTG
Organism: Pseudomonadota bacterium; assembly: GCA_038527085.1. Classification (GTDB taxonomy): domain Bacteria; phylum Pseudomonadota; class Alphaproteobacteria; order Caulobacterales; family Hyphomonadaceae; genus UBA5336. The sequence continues at coordinate 390 of JBCBGD010000012.1, forward strand.
AGGAACTGGGCCTGGACCGACCGCTCCATCATCAGCGGCAGGACGCCGACAAAGGTCGTCACGGAGGTGAGCAGGATCGGCCGGAACCGCGCCACGCCGCCATCGACAATGGCCTGCAGCGCGCCTGCGCCCTCGGCTCGCCTGCGGTTGATGAAGTCCACAAGAACGAGGTTGTCGTTGATCACGACCCCGCCTGCCGCCGCGATGCCGAAGAAAGAGAACATCGCCATGGGCACACCTGAGATCATGTGCCCGAACACCGCGCCTGTGTAGGCGAAGGGCACGGCGGTGAGCAGGATGATCGGCTGGAAGTAGGACCGGAAGGCGATGGCCAGCAGGATGTACATGGCGCCCAGGGCGATCCACATGAACATCTGCACTTCCTGGAAGAACCTCTGCTCTTCTTCGAAACCGCCGGCATTGCGGCGTGAGACGTCCGGCCAGCGCTCTTCGAAGCCGGGCCAGAAATTCTCGTTCATGTCTGCGATGATCTGGCCGCGCACATCATCTGTCAGCTCTGCGAAGACGGACACGGACCGTGTGCGGTCGCGCCGGATGATCACATTGATGCCCGGCGCGGTGGAGAATTCGGCCACCTGGTTGATCGGGATCTGGCGGCCATCGGGCGTGCGGATGCGCAGCTCGCCAATCGAGTCCAGGTCGCGGCGCGCATCCTTCGGCAGGCGCACGCGCACTTCCACATCATCGCCCTCGCGCGGCAGGCGCTGGACGAGCTCGCCGAAATAGGCCTGGCGCACCTGGTTGGTGACGTCTGCCAGGGTAAGGCCGAGGGCCTCTGCGCCAGGGCGGAGCGTGACGCGGATCTCGTCTGCCGCCGAGGAGAGATTGTCGCCGATGTCATAGGTGGTCGAATAGGTTTGCAGCTGCGCCTTCACCTCTTCGGCGGCCGCACGAAGCCGGTCGAGATCGGGGTGGTTGAGCGCAAAGCGCAGCCCGCCCTGGTCATCGTTGAAGGTGGCCGTGACCTGGATCTCTTCTGCATCCTGAATGGGGCCCATCAGCTCGCGGAAGCGGTTGGAAATGTCTGTCGAGGACAGCGTTTTCGGACGCACTTCGGGCGGGGTGAGCCCGATCCAGGCGTTGATGTTGCGCCCAAAGGCGACCACCGAGCTGTCGACGATGAGGCCGCCAATGTCGGGATACTGCTCAAGGCTCTCGGCTTCCATCAGGTCGATAGCGTTCTGGACCTGGTCCTGGACCTGGGCCGTGCGCGAGAATGGTGTGCCGTCGGGCAGCTCGATCTGCACCTGGATCAGGTCGCTCTCGATCGACGGCATGAAGTTGAACGCGACATAATTGTTCCCGACCAGGCCGAACGCGATCGCCAGCAGCGAGATGAAGAACGCCATGGTCGCGTAGCGGAACTTCACCGCCATTTCGAGGAACGGCCTGTACAGATTGTCGGCAAACCAGAGCAGGGAGTCGGCAATCGAGCGCTGCACCTTCATCAGCGATCCGCCGGGACCATCGAAGCGCTGGGGCTTCAGGTGCGCCAGGTGAGCCGGAAGGATCAGGAGGCACTCGATCAGGGAGAAGACCAGGGCGGCGACCACGACAAAGGTGATCTGTTCGGTGAAGGCGCGCGTCGGCCCCGTCAGCAATGCCCAGGGCGCAAACGCAATGATGGTCGTCAGCACGCCGAAGATGACAGGCTTGAGCACCATTTGCGTGCCGACAATGGCTGCATCGATGCCCTGACGGCGGCCGCTCTCGACCTCCTTGTGGATGTTCTCACCGACGATGATGGCGTCATCCACTACCACGCCGATCACCAGGAGGACCGCGAACAGGGACAGGATGTTGAAGGACACGCCGAAGAAGGGCAGCAGCATGATGCCGCCAGCAAAGGCGGTAAAGATGCCGATCGTCACCCAGAACGCCACGATGGGGCGCAGGAACAGCACCAGCACGATCAACACGAGGAAGCCGCCCATCATGGCGGACTGGCCGATGGTCGCCATACGGGCCTTGAAGGCCTCTGAGTCGTCCCAGAGGATGTTGATCTTCAGCGCCTCGGGCAAGATGCCTGTCGAGGGGTCGTTGGCGCGCTCGATATAGTCCTTGAAGCCGTCTGTGTAGTCGACGATCTGCATGTCGTCGGGCGCAACGACCATGACAAACGCGGCAGGCTTGTCTTCGTGGGTCGCGCGCAGGTCTTCATCGACGAAACCATCGATCACGTCGGCAACATCGCGCACGCGTATGGTCGCGCCCTCGGGTGTTTGGCTGATGATGATGTTCTCAAATTGCTCTGACGTGTCAGCAAGCTGACGCGCCTGGATCGACACGTCGCCTGTGTCTGTGCGCACACGCCCACCCGAGGCGTTAAGCGACGAGGCACGGATGGCGTTAGCCACATCGGAGAAGGTGAGATTGTAGCGCCGCAGCGTTTCTTCCGACACTTCGATCGAGACTTCCTCGCCGAGCGTGCCATTGATGACGGCCAGCTGGCCGCCGGCCATATTGGCGATGTCATCACGTACTTGGTCAGCAATGCGCTTGAGTTCGCGTTGGCTGGCTTCGCCGTAGATCGCCATGCCGAAATACCAGTTGCGCTGTTCCCACTGGGTGATTTGAGGTGAAAACGCCGACTGGGGCAGGTTGTTGATCTGGTTCACCCGGCGCTCGACGTCGCGGATGAACTTGTCCATGTCGAGATCGTCGCGGCCCTTGATGTTGACGATCGCGCCGCCCTCGCGCGCGATGGACGTGATCCGGTCGATCCCGTCGAGGTCGGCGACCGATTCCTCGATGCGCAGGATGAGCTGCTCTTCGGACTCAGCCGGAGAGGCGCCGGGCCAGGCCACGCTGACCGTCGCGCCCGCGACCGCCACAGTGGGGAACAGCTCGCGCTCCATGCTGAAGAAGGAGAAGATGCCGCCAATGAAGGCGACAGCCATGAGCAGGTTGGCCGCGATCGCGTTGCGGGCAAACCAGGCAACTATTCCGTTCATTGTACTGCCTCCTCGCCGTCACCAGCCGCCGCGACAGCATCCTCACCTGTGCCACCCGTTTCGGGCTCATGTGAAATCACGCTTCCGTCAGGGCGCCGCTCCAGAACCTTGATGCGCATGCCGTCAAAGGCGGCCTGGATCGGGGACACGACTGCCAGTTCGCCGGCTTCGACGCCTGACGTGACATAGGCCCCGTCCACATCTGAATAGATGAGATCCACGTCGCGGATCTCCAGAATGCCGTCCTTGGGCTTGCCGACATAGACCTTGTTATCGCTGCGCAGGCCTGCGCGCGGCACAATCATAATGTCTTCCATGGTCGCGCCCTGAATCTCAGCATTCACAAACAGGCCCGGCGCCATGGGCACGCCATTGTCGGAGCCTTCGCCATAGGGGTCTTCAAGCTCCGCGATGATGTTGAGCTGGCGCGAGCGCGGGTCGAGGGCCGCTGCGGTGCGCGTGACGCGGCCTTCCCACTGGCGCAGCACGCCGCCGACCTGGGCGGTGAAGATCGCGGGCGGGCCAGGATTGTCTTCGGAGGCAGCAAATGCCAGCGGCAGGCCGATGCGGCCAAGCTGCGTGTCGGTGATCGGGAGCAAGACTTCGACGACATCGGTGGCGAAGATGCTGCCGAGAGATTGGCCGGGGCTCGCGAACTGGCCGATGTCAGCGGTGCGCTCGAACACGCGGCCGGAGAAAGGCGCAATGATCGCGGTGCGGCGCAGGGCGAGTTCGGCTTCGGCCAGTTGGGCCTCTCCGCTGTCGAGCGAGGCCTGTGCTTCTGCCATTTGCGGCTCGCGGCGCGCCAGGGGGCTGGCGTCGGTGATGCCAAGATCTTCCAGGTCCTGCAGCGCAATCTCGGCCTCGGCTCGTTCGCGGGCCAGGCGCTGCTGGGCAGAGGCGACGGTGGAGCGCGCGCGGGTGACGGCAAGCTCGTAGTCGGCGGCCTCCAGGCGCACCAGCACCTGTCCGCGGCGGATGAAGCCGCCGGCAATGAAGTCTGGCGATACAAAGGAAATCCGGCCTGCAATCTGCGGCGAGACGATGATTTCGCGCTTGGGCGAGACCTCGCCCTGGGCATCGACGCTCAGCACAAGGTCTCCGGACTCGATGGGCTCGGCAAAGACAGACAGGCCTGCGGGCGGGCTGTCATTCTCTTCGGGCTGCGGCGCCAGGGATGAAAGTGCAAACGTGCCCAATCCGCCAATGACGATAAGGATCATGATCGGAAGGAGGATGGCGAGGACGCGGGTCATGGTGTTGGGCTCCCGCCGGATTGTCCGGCACTGGCTGGAGGCGATTGGACAGCGGCCCCGTCAGGTCCACCACCAAGGGCAAGATAGTACTGAATTCGGTTCACTGCACGGTTTGATCTTGCCGTGACCAGCGAAGATTCGGCATTCAGCCGCCGTGTTTGGGCGTCAATCAGGTTGAAAATGGACACAAGGCCGTTCTGGTATTGCCGCTCGGCGAGGTCTTCGGCGAAGGCGGCTTCTTCCAGGGCGCGCTTCTGGGCGTCTTCCTGAATGGAGAGGAAATTGTCGGCTGCAAGGGCGTCCTCGACTTCCCGCCACGCCGTCAGTGTGACGCTGGCATAGCTTGCCAGGGCAATCTCAATGCGCTCGAGAAAGGCATCGGCGCGCGCGGTGAGCTGCCCGCCGGCATAGAGCGGCTGGGTCAGGTTCGCGAGCGCGTTGGCGGCGATGAAGCTCGGATCGAATGTGTTGGAGATGTCGTCTGAATCCGTGCCGAGGGCGGCCGTGATGTTGAGGCTCGGCAGCAGCGCAAGCCGGGCCTGCTCCGCGCGAAGGCCCGCCTGGACGACGCGGGTCTCGGCCGCGGCAATGTCTGGGCGGCGCGACAGCAGCAGGGCCGGGCTCGACAGGGGCACGATTTCCGACAGGCCGGGCAGGGTGGCAGGCGCGGTGACCTCTGCGGACGGATAGCGCCCCAGCAGGATTTCGAGACTGCGAGCGGCCTCGCCGACCGCCTGTTCGCGGGCGGCGATCGAGGCTTCTGCCCCGGCCAGCGCGCTTCTGGCCAGGCGCACGTCCAACGCGGTGGACAGGCCGCGGGAAAAGCGGCGCTCGGTGAGGTCAGCGGTGCGTTGGCGCGCCTGCAGCGTGGCCTCGGCAACGTCTCTCTGGGCCACGGCGGCATTGAGATTGATCCAGGCAATCGCGGTCTGGCTAGCGACCGACAGACGCGCACTCGCGAGGTCCGTCTCGGCCAACAGAAGATCGGCCTCTGAAATATCGACACCCGCGGCGAGCCTGCCCCAGAGGTCGGCCTCCCAGCTGGCATTGATGCCGAGCCCGAAGGACGTGCTCTCATTCGACACCGCATCGCCATCGGGGCCTTCAAACACGCTACGGCGCGCATCTGTGGAGACCGAGCCCGACACGAAGGGAAGCAAGGTGCCGCGTTGGGCGCGGGCATCGGCAGCCGCCGCGCGCACGGTGGCAATCTGTGCCGCCAACGTGAAGTTGCGCTCAAGCGCTTCGCTGACGAGGCTGTTCATCACCGGATCATTGAAGCCGGACAGCCAGTCGCCTTCCACGGCGGAGCCCGCCACACCAGCGGCAACCCAGGTCCGCGGCGCATCAGGCGCAACAGGCAACGGGTCCACTGTTCCAAGGGTGTAGGCATCCCAGGACGCACACCCAGACAGCATCAAGGATCCGGCAAGGATGGATTCGCGCTTCATTCGTGGGTCCCGTTCGAAATTCTGGCGTTTGGCTTACGCCCGCTATCATTGACTGTCAATGAGGAATTATCGAAAATCAATATGTGTTCGCGGAAGTTGGCGAGGTGGTCAGGCGGTGGTGTTTCTACGCAACAAAAATCATGCCGGACCTCAGCTCGGCGCTCTTTTTGGCCCCGTCTTCATGGTGTAAGTCACCGGTATGGTCGAGCCCTCGCCAGACAAAGGTCCGCAGTCACGGCAAATGCCCGCGCGCGCCACGCCGCGGATCCGCGACCTTGTCGTGATTGTGGTGCTCTCTGCAGGCATTTTCGCGCTGCTGTCGATCTCCGGTGCCCTGGGGTGGGTCGAGGCGATCACGGCAACGCTGGTCCTGTCTGCCGCGGCGATGGCCTATTTCGTGGGGACCTCGCAGCCCGATGCTGAAGAGCCCGGCGAAGCAGGCGCCACTTCGGCCGATCCGCGAGAAGAGGGCGAGCTCGACCTTGCGGGCACGCTTGAAGCGTTGCCGATCCCGGCGCTGCATGTGGGGCCAGACCGGCGGATTCACGCAGCCAATGCCTCTGCACGGGCCTTGCTAAGGGTTCGCGGTGACCAGAAAAGCCTTGCCGCGTCCGTAATCCGCAATCCTGCCGTACTTGAATGCCTGGAGGCAGCGCTGTCTGAATCGCCGCGGTCCGGGCGGGTGGAGATGCCGCTGGGGGCGAGCGGAGACCAGCTCTGGCTGGCCCACATCGCGCCATTTCGCGCCGGGGCCGGTGGCGCGATGATCGTGATGGAAGACCACACGGCCCTGCGCCGGGCTGAACGCGCACGCGCTGACTTCCTGGCCAATGCCAGCCATGAACTGCGCACGCCGCTCACGTCACTTGCAGGGTTTATCGAAACCATGCGCGGCCCGGCGAAGGATGACCCTGACTCCTGGGACCATTTCCTGGACATCATGTTCAAGCAGACCGAGCGCATGAAGCGCCTGATCAAGGACCTGCTCTCACTGTCTCGTATTGAATTCAGCGAGCATCGCCCGCCCCAGACGGTGGAAGATGTGGCAGACCTGCTGGTCCATGTCATGGCCACCATGCGCCCCCTGGCCGAGGAGCGCGGCATCACGCTGACGAGCCATGGCCCTTCGGATGGGCTGCGCGCCGTGGCCGATCCTGACGAAATCACCCAGGTCGCGCAGAACCTGATTTCCAATGCGCTGAAATATGCCGGGCCTGACTGCCAGGTGGACGTGTATTTCGGCGTCACGCCGAGCCTCGATGCTGCCCAGGCCGAAGCGGGCCGGCGCTGGAGCGATGTGGGCCGCATCAACATCCTGCAATCGCCCCTGCGCGGCGATGAGCCGGGCTTCTGGCTGCGCGTGGAGGACAATGGCCCCGGCATAGACCGCCAGCACCTTCCGCGGTTGGGCCAGAGGTTTTACCGCGTCGATGAAAGCCGCGGCGGGGATGTCACCGGCACCGGGCTTGGCCTTGCCATCGTCAAGCATATCATGGCGCGCCACCGGGGCGGCTTCAGTGTGGAAAGCGCACCGGGCAGGGGAGCTGCCTTCGGTGTCTGGCTCCCGGCGCTTGAATATAAAGGTGCAGTGCCGGCCTCGGATTCTGGGACGGCAGACCCCGCCCCTTTGCAAGCCCCCGCCGATGCGTTAGCCAAAACCCTCTAGAAACAAGACGGCGCGGCGCCGGACCGGAGGATTTTGGTGATGGGCATGAAGCGATGGCTCGCTGCGATGACACTTGGAGTGACGCTGGGCTTCGGGGCGTTTGCCGACGAGCACGCTGAAAAAGCCGCGCCTGTCGATGTGCCGCCGCCCTACGTCACCTCCCAGACTGACAGCCTCCGCGTGGGCGGGCGCACGGTGAACTATGAGGTCACGGCCGGCGAGATTTATCTGCGCGACGATGACGGCACGCCGAAAGCCTCGATCTTCTCGATCTCCTATGTCGAAGAGGGCCTCGACAACCCGACAGAGCGGCCGGTCATCTTCATCTTCAATGGCGGGCCTGGCTCGGCATCGGTCTGGCTGCACATGGGCGCCTGGGGCCCGCGCCGCGTGATCACGCCGCCCGATGCCACGGGCGCGGGCGCTGCGCCTTACACCGTGCAGGACAATGCCCATTCGCTTCTGGATGTGGCCGACATGGTGTTCATCGATCCGGTGGGCACGGGATATTCCCGCGCGCTAGGCAACACTGAGGCGAAAGACTTCTACGGCGTGAACGAAGACGCCGAGAGCGTGGCCGAGTTCATCCGCATCTGGCTCACACGCAATGGCCGCTGGCAAAGCCCGAAATACCTGGCCGGCGAAAGCTATGGCACGACGCGCGCGGCGGCCGTCTCTGAGAAGCTGCAGGGCGGGTGGAACGGCATCGCGCTGAACGGCGTCATTCTCGTCTCCGCCATCATGGACTTCCAGACCGCACGTTTCGCGCCTGGCAACGACACCCCGCACATCGCCTTCTTCCCCACCATGGCGGCGACCGCCTGGTATCACGACCAGGTCGATAAGGCGCGCTGGGACGGCGATTTCGACGCCTTCATTGAGGAGTCGCGCACCTTCGCCACTTACACGCTGCCCTCAGCGCTGATCCGCGGCAATTTGATGACGCCTGAAGAAAAGACCATGATGGCCGAGCAGATGGCGGGCTATCTCGGCGTGTCGGCCGACTGGATCGAGGACGCCAACCTGCGCATTGAGGTGACCCACTTCCGTAAGGAGCTTTTGCGCGACCAGGACCTCACCGTCGGCCGATTTGACAGCCGCTATACGGGCATCGACAGCGACAGTGTCGGCGACAGTCCTGAGAATGATCCCTCTGGCTATGGCATGGACATCGCCTACACCGCGGCCGTGAATGATTATCTCACCCGCGAGTTGGGCGTGGAATTCCGCGAGAAGGGTGAGGAGGACGGCGAGCCGATCGACCGGCGCTACAAGATCCTCACCGGAGAGCCTGGCCGAAACTGGAACTGGAGCATCAATGGGCGGGGCTGGCCAGCCTATGTGAACGTGACGCCCTGGCTCGGCAAATCCATGCGCGAGAACCCCGATTTTCGCGTGCTGCTCGCGTCGGGCTGGTATGATCTCGCCACGCCTTTCTTCGGCGCAGAGATGTCGTTAATGAAGAACGGCGTCGTGCCCGAGCGGATCGAGTACACCTACTATCCGGCAGGTCACATGATGTACCTGATCGAGGACGAGGCGAAAAATCTCTCTGACGATGTGAGAAATTTCATTCGTGGCGAATAAGCCACGCTTTGCGTCTTAACCTTCTGAAAACCAATAGACTCTCAGTGTAGTTCCACAGCCTGTGGAAAACTCCGGGTATGCGTGTTCGGTGCTCGTCCGCAGATGTTCACCATCCTTTCAGGGCGTGTGAGCAATCATATATTCCGCGCGACCAGTTTGGCCCATTGGCTCCCACGTAATCCCATGTTAGCCCATACAACAGTAGGGTTTTTCCAAACGGCTGATGTGAGAAGGGCGGGGCAATGTTTGTCTCCACCTATGAGAGTGCCATTGATGCGAAAGGACGGGTCAGCGTGCCCGCACCCTTCCGCTCGGCCCTCGGTGGCGGCTCGCGCATTTTTCTCTGGCCCGCCCTGGATGGCTCGCAGTGCCTGGAGGGGGGTGGAGAGGAGCTGATGGCGATGTACCGCCAGACGATTTCCCGCCTGCCGCCCCAATCGCGCCAGAGAAAGGCGCTGACCCTGGCGATCATGTCCCGCGCGGCGGACCTGAAAATGGACGATCCTGGCAGGATCAAGATCCCCGAGGAGCTGCTCGCCAGCGTCGGCATCACCGACAAGATGGTCTTTGTCGGCGCGCTTGAGAGCTTCCAGATCTGGAGCCCTGAGGCCTATGCCACCTACGAGGCCGATATGGCGGCGGCTGTCAGCGATCCCGACGTGATCAGCGCCCTGGCCGCGCCCTATGACGCGACGATTGCCGCGGGCGGCGTGCCGGGTCTCACCCTTGTGCCGGGGGATGACTAGACGCCATGGCGCACATTCCCGTCCTTCTTGATGAAGTCGTTGAGGCGCTCGCGCCGGCGGCCGGTGAGGTCTACCTCGACGGCACCTATGGCGGCGGTGGGTATGCCCGTGCCATCCTCGCGGCGGCCAACTGCACGCTCATCGGTGTTGATCGCGATCTTGACGCCATCGCCCGCGCCGAAGCCGATGCTGAAAGCCAGCCGAACCTCATCCCTGTGCTCGGCCGGTTCGGCGACCTCGACACACTCGCCGCTGAGGCTGGATATCACGAGCTGGACGGCATCGTGCTCGATCTGGGCGTCTCATCCTTCCAGATTGACGAGCCAGAGCGGGGCTTCTCGTTTCAGAAGGACGGCCCTCTGGACATGCGCATGGGCCGGTCTGGCCCCAGCGCCGCTGACGCGGTAAACCAGATGGAGGAGGGCGATCTCGCCGCGGTGATCTTCCGCCTCGGCGATGAAAAGGCTTCGCGCCGTATTGCCCGCGCCATCGTCAAGCGCCGCGAAGACGCCCCGTTCTCTACTACCCTGGACCTTGCCGACGTGATCTCTGACGCGGTGGGCGGGCGAAAGGGCGCGCGGACCCATCCTGCCACGCGCGCGTTCCAGGCGATCCGCATCTATGTGAACGACGAGCTTGGCGAGCTGGCCAAGGCACTGGCTGCGGCTGAGCGCGCGTTGAAGCCCGGCGGGCGGCTCGTCATCGTCACCTTCCACTCCCTCGAAGACCGGATGGTGAAGCACTTCTTCCGCGAGCGGGCGGGCGGTCTTGGTGCGGGCTCGCGGCACTTGCCCGGCGCGGCGCCGACAGCGGAGCCGACTTTCGAATTGATCACCCGAAAGGCGATTGAGCCGAGCGAGGCCGAGTGTGAGCGCAATCCCCGTGCGCGCTCCTCGCGTTTGCGCGCTGCACGCCGAACGACTGCCCCTGCCTGGCAAAGCGTGCCCGCCACGCCGTTCGATTTGCCGCCACTGGAACGTCTGGAGGCGGCGTCATGAGCAAGACCGCCTTCATCTTCGGCCTCGCCGTCATCGCTGTGCTGATCGTGGCGCTCTACCGTGCCAAGTACGGCGCCAGCGAAGCGCGTGCGGAGATCGCCACGGTCGAAGCCCAGATCGCCGAGGCCGAAGCGCGCCTCGCACTGCTGGAAACCGACCTCTCGCACATGATCCGCCGGGAATGGATCGAGGAATATGCCCGCCGCGAACTGGGCATGGGCCCACCGCGGGCTGACCAGTACATATACGCCCACGAACTGGATGCGCGCCTCGGCCAGCCCGAAGACACCGGCAGTGAGGTGCGGCCATGAGCGCGCTGTCGGCCTTCTGGATGGGTGACCGGGCAGCTGGCGCGCGGGTGCGCAGCGTGTCCATCTTGATGGGCATTCTGTTTGCCGCCGTGGCGCTGAAGGGCGGGGCGCTGGCCCTGATGGGCGAGGAGTCCCCCTCAGGCATCGCGAGCGTCTTCGCTGACGCCCCGCAGCGGGCCGACATCCTCGACCGTAAAGGCGAACTGCTGGCCACGTCGGTCACGGTCTACTCGCTGTTTGCCGACCCCCGGGCGATCTGGAATCCGGCGGAAGTGGCCGAACGCCTGTCGCACGTCTTCGACGACATCGACGTGCCCGCGCTCGAGGCGCGGCTTTCCAATCGCGACAGGGCGTTTGTCTGGGTGCGCCGCGGTCTGACCCCGCGCCAGAGGCAAGCGGTGTTCGACCTCGGTCTGGAGGGGCTGGGCTTTCGCGAGGAAAGCCGCAGGGCCTATCCGCGCGGCACGCTGGCTGGCCACGTGCTGGGCTACACCGGTGTCGATGGCAACGGCCTGTCGGGTGTTGAGCTGGCACTGGATGAGCGGCTGACCGGATCAACCGACCCGCTGACGCTGACCATCGATTCCGGCCTGCAATTCGCACTTGAGGCCGAACTTGCCGCAGCGGCGCACGCCCATGACATCAAGGGCGGGGCAGGCGTGCTGATTGAGGCGCGCACAGGCGATGTGCTCGCCCTTGCCAGCTGGCCGCCGATCAATCCGAACCGCGCCAGCGCCATCCCGGCCGATGATCCCGCCAGGCTCGACCGGGCCTCGCGCGCGGTCTTCGAGCTGGGCTCTGTGTACAAACCCCTGACCGTCGCCCTGGCATTGGATGCAGGCGTGTTGCCTCTGGACGAGACCTTTGATGTCAGCCAGCCGCTTGAAATTCGCGGCCGGACGATCAGCGATGACCATCCCATCCCGGGCGGGCGCGCCTCTGTCACCACGGTCATTTCCGAAAGCTCGAACATTGGCACGGTGAAGATCGCCATGCTGGCGGGCGCGCGCCGCATGAGCGCGTTCTACGACAGTCTCGGCCTGTTTGATCGCGCAGACGTGGAACTGTCGGGCAGCGCTGCGCCGCTTTTGCCGGCCCAGTGGGATGAGCTGTCCACGGCCACGGCCAGCTATGGCCACGGCATCGCGGTCACCCCGCTCGCCTTTGCGTCCGCCTTCGCCAGCCTCGCCAATGGTGGGGAGTGGGTGCAGCCGGGCCTGACCCGTGAGCCGCCCCAGGAGCGCGCGCGCCGCCGCGTGATGGCTGCGCCCACCGCCGAAGTGGTCGGTGCGATGATGCGCCATGCGGTCACCCACGGCACAGGCGGAAATGCCGAAGTGGCAGGCTACCGCGTGGCCGGAAAGACCGGCACGGCCGAGAAGCCGATCGCGGGCGGCTATTCCGAAACGGAAAACGTGAACAGCTTTGCTGCAATCTTCCCCGCCGATCGCCCTGAATATGCCCTACTGATCGTTCTCGATACGCCTAAGGTCTCCCAGGAGAGTGAGACCAATGGAGTGGTGACGGGTACGACAGCGGCCTACAACGCGGCGCCCACGGCGGGCCGCGTGATCGAGCGCATAGCGCCGCTATTGGGCATCACGCCCCGGTTCGACGAGGCCGGGCGCGCCAGCCCGCCGACCTACTCCGTGTCAGAGACAAGGAGCAGGCTGTGAAGGCAGATCGACTTTTGGGCAAGCACACCCCGCCGGACCTGGCAGGGCGCACGGTGACCGGGCTGACATCAGACAGCCGCCGCGTGAAGCCCGGCTACATCTTCGTGGCGCTGAAAGGCTATGTCGCCGACGGACATGACTATGCCGCTGCGGCCGCTGAGGCGGGCGCGATGGCGATCGTCGCTGAGCGCGCTGTGGATGCGGGCGATGTGCCCGTGGTGGTCGATGGTGAAGCTCGGCGCTGGCTCGCCCATGCCGCAGCGCAATTCTACGGCGCACAGCCTGAATCGGTGGTGGCGATCACAGGCACAAACGGCAAAAGCTCGAGCGTCGATTTCCTGCGCCAGATCTGGGCGACGGCGGGAACGAAGGCCGCCTCCATGGGCACGCTCGGCGCGATCGGACCAGACGGCACGATCGACCTCGGCCACACGACGCCAGATCCGGTCGCGATCCACGAGACGATGGCGAAGCTCGCCCGCGGCGGCGTCACCCATCTGGCGATGGAGGCCTCCTCCCACGGGCTGGAGCAGCACCGGCTGGATGGTGTGACGCTGAGCTGCGTGGCCTTCACAAACTTCACCCAGGACCACCTCGACTACCACGAGACAATGGACGCCTACCGCGCGGCCAAGACGCGCCTGTTCACCGAGCTCGCTTCAAGGGGCTGCCCCGCCGTTATCAACGCCGACAGCGCCCATTGCGAGCACTTCGAGAGCGTGGCCGTGCGCGCGGGCCTGAATGTGCTGTCGGTTGGTTGGCGCGGGCGCGACCTGAAGATCGCGGAGCTCAGTCCCAAGGCGACAGGCCAGGACCTGACGCTGAAATGGCAGGGCGCCGAGCACAAGCTGACCCTGCCGCTGATTGGCGAATTCCAGGCCCTGAACGCTCTGACTGCCGCGGGCTGCGCCCTCGCTCTGGGCATGGAGTTCGAGGCCGTAATGGCAGGGCTGGAAAAGCTGGAGCCGGTGAAAGGCCGACTGGAATTCGTCGGCCAGACCGAGACTGGCGCGGCGGTGTTTGTGGACTATGCCCACACGCCTGACGGGCTCGACACCTTGCTGCGCACCGCGCGGCCCCACACGGTAGGCAAGCTTTCGGTGGTGTTCGGCTGCGGCGGCGACCGCGATGCGCTGAAGCGGCCCCTGATGGGCGAGGTGGCGGCCAAGCAGGCCGATGTGGTGATCGTGACCGATGACAATCCCCGCACGGAAGACTCAGCTGCCATCCGCCAGAGCATCCTCAAAGGTGCGCCAGATGCCCGCGAGATTGGCGACCGCGCCGAGGCGATCCGCTATGGTGTCACTCAGCTGCAGGCAGGTGACACGCTCCTCATCGCGGGCAAGGGCCACGAGACCGGCCAGATCGTCGGCGACACCGTCATTCCCTTTTCCGACCAGGACGAGGCGCGCCGTGCGCTCGCGGAGGTGACCCATGTCTGATGTGCTCTGGACCTCTGCCGACATGGAAGTCGCCACGGGCGGCACTGCGACAGCACCCTTTGCCTGCTCGGGCCTGTCCATCGACACGCGATCGCTCCAGCCCGGCGATATGTTCGTGGCGCTCAAGGATGTCCGCGACGGACATGACTTTGCCGCAGGCGCTTTCGAAGCCGGCGCGACCGGCGCGCTCGTCAGCCGTGAGGTCGATGCGCGCGGACCGTTCCTGAAGGTGGATGATGTGCTCGGCGCGCTCGAAGCGCTAGCGGTGGCGGCGCGGGCCCGCTCCGGCGCCACGCGCACGGCCGTGACGGGCTCGGTCGGCAAGACCAGCGTAAAGGAGATGCTCGCGGGGATTTACAGCGCGGTGGGTGCGGCGCACTGGCCGGAAAAGAGCTTCAACAACCATTGGGGCGTGCCGCTCACCCTGGCGCGGATGCCTGAAGCCACCGAGCGCGCCATCTTCGAGATCGGCATGTCCACGCCGGGCGAGATCGCGCCGCGCTCGAAATTGGTCCGCCCCCACCATGCCCTGATCACAAAGATCGCGCCGGCCCATCTTGAGGGTGTCGGCTCGATTGAAGGCGTGGCGGAGGAAAAATCTGCCATCTTCGCCGGGCTCGAAGCAGGTGGAACCGTGATCGTGCCCGCCGATGATGCGTTCTGCGACTATCTTGCGCGAAGGGGCCGCGAATATTGCCCGACCGCGACAGTGGAGAGCTTCGGGACATCAGAGGGCGCGACCGCCCGCCTTGTCGAGGCGACCAGCGACGGCACGGCCTCGCGCTTCGTGGTCGAGATCGCTGGCCAGCGCGCCTTTGTCAGGATGAATGCGGTTGGCGACCATTGGGGCGTCAACGCTGCGGCTGCCCTGCTGATGGCGACGCTAACGGGCATTACGGTGACCGACGCTGCAGACGCCCTGACGGGCTTTGCTCCGCCGCCGGGACGCGGCACGGCCGAAACGCTCCACCTGCCGGGTGGCGGCACGTTCACGCTGGTCGATGATGCCTACAACGCCAATCCTGAGAGCATGCGCGCGGCGCTGGAGGCGCTGCAGGTGCGGCCGGCCGGTAAGCGCCTGATCGCACTTGGCGAGATGCTGGAGATTGGCGCGGGCAGCGAATTCGCCCATGCAGGCTTGGCAGAGCCCGTGCTCGCCACGGGCGCGGAGAAAGTGTTCCTCGCCGGCGCTGGCATGGCCGCGCTTGAATCGTCCTTGTCCGGACGAATCGAGACTGAGTCAGAACGCCGCGCCCCGGACCTGCTCGAAAAGGTGAAAAACTCGTTAACTGATGGGTCCATCCTCTTGATCAAAGGCTCGAATGCCTCCGGGATGGGCGTGCTGGCAGATGCGTTGCGCGAGTGGGGCGCTGTAGAATCTGCGACCGTGATGGGTGCCCATGCAGAACGCGACGGGCGGGTATAAAGATGCTGTATGAATTTCTCGCCGCGGACAGCGGCGTCTTCAACTTGCTGAATTATATCACGTTTCGCACTGGCGGAGCGGTCGTCACCGCATTCCTGATTTGCCTGCTTTTCGGCTCGCCCATCGTCAATGGCCTGCGCAAGGCCCAGGGCAGCGGCCAGCCGATCCGTGATCTCTCTTTCGAAGACCAGATGGCCAAGCGCGGCACGCCGACCATGGGCGGCTTTATCATCTGGCTCGGCCTGTTCATCTCCGCCCTTCTGTGGGCGAACCTTTCCAATCCCTATAGCTGGGTGATCCTCTTCGTGACCGGCGCGTTTGCCTTCATCGGCTACCTCGATGATGCCGCGAAGGTCGCCAAGCAGACCGATGCGGGCGTGTCCGCGCGCATCCGCTTGCTTGTGGAATTCCTTGTCGCAGGCGCGGCGGTGGCCTTCATCATGGGCCTGCACGGCGCACACACGCCGCTCGGCCATGCCGACTGGGGGCCACTCAACATGGTGGCCGAGCAGATCGCGGCCTTCGCGCCTGAGACCTCGATCGAGCCGAACGACCAGGCTTTCTCAGGGGGCGTGGCGGTGCCCTTCGTGAACGACTATTTCCTGCCGCTCGGCGCGGGCTTCATCCTGTTCGGCATGATCGTCATCGTCGGCAGCGCGAATGCGGTGAACTTCACTGACGGGCTCGACGGGCTCGCCATCGTGCCGATGATGTTCGCCTGCGCGTCCTATGCCCTCATTGCCTACCTGTCGGGCAACTTCCGCTTCGCTGACTATCTCGGCATCCAGTTTGCGCCTGGCACGGGTGAAATCGCTGTGGTTCTCGGTGCCATGATCGGCGCGGGCATGGGCTTTCTCTGGTTCAATGCCTATCCGGCGCAGGTGTTCATGGGCGACACCGGCTCGCTCGGTCTTGGCGCGCTGCTTGGCGTGGTCGCTGTGGCCGTAAAGCACGAGTTTGCCCTGGTCGTGATCGGCGGCCTGTTTGTGCTTGAGGCGCTGTCGGTAATCTTCCAGATCTCCTGGTTCAAGATCACGCGCAAGCTGACCGGCGAAGGCAAGCGCATCTTCGCCATGGCTCCGCTGCACCATCACTTCCAGAAAAAGGACTGGCCCGAGACGCGGGTCGTTGTCCGCTTCTGGATCCTGTCTGTCCTGTTCTCCCTCGCCGGCCTGGCGACCCTGAAGCTGAGGTAACCTGCAAACCCCATGATCCCCGTCACCGAATATGCAGGGCGCGATGTCGCCGTCTTCGGACTGGGCCGTACCGGGCTCAGCGCCGCCAAGGCCCTCATGGCCGGCGGTGCGCGGGTGCATGCGTGGGATGATGACGAGGCCACGCGGGCCAAGGCCGAGGCCGCGGGTGTGGCGCTGAGCGACATCAACAAGCGCGACTGGCAGGGCTTTGCCGCGCTGGTGCTCTCGCCAGGTGTGCCCTACCGCTTCCCACAGCCCCACAGGCTGGTGCGCATGGCCGAGGCCGTCGGCGTGCCTGTCGTTGGCGACATGGAGCTGTTTGCGCGCGCGGTGCAGTCTCTGCCTGAGCGCGGTCGCCCGAAAGTGGTCGGCGTGACGGGCACCAACGGGAAATCCACCACCACCGCCCTGATAGGTCACATCCTGAAACAGGCCGGCATGGATGCGCGCGTCGGCGGCAACATCGGCCAGGGCGTGCTCGACATGGCCGCGCTGCACGCCAATGCGGTCTACGTTTTGGAGCTGTCGTCTTACCAGCTCGATCTCGTCAAATCGCTCCACTGCAATGTGGCGGTGTTCCTGAACCTCTCGCCCGACCACCTCGAGCGCCATGGCGGCATTGACGGCTACTTCGCCGCGAAAAAGAGGATCTTTGCGGGCCAGCAGGCGGGCGACACCGCTGTGATCGGCGTGGACGATGTCTACACCCAGTCGCTTGCGCTGGAGCTGAAGCGCTCGCCTGCGCGCGTCTGGCAGGTCTCGTCCGATTTCGCGCTGGGCAAGGGCGTCAGCGCCGTGGGCGGTGCCCTGTTCGACAGCCTGAGCGGCAAGGCCGTTTGCGTCGGCGACCTTGGCGCGGCGCCCGCCCTGCGCGGGGCGCACAACCATCAGAACACGGCCGCGGCCTATGCCGCCTGCCGCGCGCTCGGTGTTGACGGCAAGACCATTCTTGCCGGGATCGAGAGCTTCCCGGGCCTGCCGCACAGGCTTGAAGTTGTCGCCGAGAAAGCTGGCGTGACCTTCGTCAATGACAGCAAGGCCACAAACGCCCAGGCCGCCGAGCAGGCGTTGAAGGCTTTTGACCGCGTTTACTGGATCGCAGGTGGACGGCCCAAGACCGAGGGCATCGCGGCGCTTGCGCCCCACTTCCCGAGGGTCGCCAAGGCCTACCTCGTCGGTGAGGCAGAGGACGCGTTCGCCAAGACACTGAAAGGCAAGGCGCCGGTCAAGAAGTGCGGCACGGTACACGCCGCGGTGGCCGATGCCTTCGCCGATGCCCGCGCCAGCGGAGAGACTGACCCCATTGTCCTGCTCTCGCCAGCCTGCGCGAGCTGGGACCAGTTCCCCGACTTCGAGGCGCGCGGAGAGGCTTTCCGGCGCGCAGTGGAGGCGCTGTCGATCGAGACCGCTGCGGTGGAGACCGTATGACAACGCTGGTGGCTCCGAGACTGTCCAGGGCGGACATGTCCTGGACCACGGAATGGCGGCGCACGGTCGACTGGCCGATCATTCTTGGCGCGGTGATCCTGCTGGGCATCGGCTTGCTCCTGTCTCTCGCGGCAGGCCCGCCCGCCGCCGCGCGGCTCGGCTATGACGACCCGTTTTTCTTCGTGTTTCGCCAGGCGATGTTCGCAGGCGGGGCTGGCGTGCTTCTGATCGCCGCGTCCCTGATGGACCGGCAGATGGCGCGCCGGGCCGCAGCGATCGTCTTCTTTGGCGCGTTCGCCCTGATGGCATTCATCCTGCTGGCTGGCCATGAGGCCAAGGGCGCCCAGCGCTGGATCCGCCTGTTCGGCTTCTCCCTGCAGCCGTCTGAGATGGTAAAGCCTGCCCTGATCGTGCTCGTCGCCTGGCTGTTGGCCCAGCGCCAGCTCTTCCCGTCGGGCCCCTGGGCGATCATCGCGTTCAGCTTTTACGGCGTCACGCTTGGCCTGCTCCTCTTGCAACCTGATGTCGGCCAGGCCGCGCTGCTCTCGGCAGCCTTCATCCTGACCTTCTTCATCGCGGGCCTGCCCCTTCGCTGGGCCGCAGGCTTTGGCGCGCTGGCCACACTCCTTGCGGGCAGCCTTTACGCCCTGCTGCCCCATGTGCGCCAACGGGTGAACAGCTTCGTTGATCCCAGCGCCTACGACACCTACCAGATCGACAAGGCGGCCGAGGCGATCTCGCGCGGCGGCCTGCTCGGTGCGGGGCCGGGCGAGGGCCAGGTGAAATCCAGCCTTCCCGATGCGCACACGGATTTCGTCTACGCCGTGATGGGCGAGGAATTCGGCTACCTCGTCGCGCTGGTCGTCATTTGTTTCTACGCCTTCATCACATTGCGCGGGCTCGGCCTCGCGGCGCGCATTGACGATCTCTTCCCCCGCGCCGCCGCGACCGGATTGTTTGTCCTTTTTGGCCTTCAATCGGTCATCAATATCGGCGTGAATGTCGCCTTGATCCCGCCAAAGGGGATGACGCTGCCTCTGATTTCCTATGGCGGTTCCTCCCTGGCGGGCACGGCATTGACCCTGGGACTGGCGCTCGCCCTGGTGCGCAGGCCGCCCCTGGCGCGGAGACGAGCTTGAACAAGCAGCCCCTCTTGATCATTGGCGCGGGCGGCACGGGCGGACACATGTTCCCGGCCGCCGCCTTTGCCGAGGAGATGCGGTCGCGCGGCTGGCAGGTGGGCCTGATCAGCGATGACCGTGGCCTGCGCTATGGCGCGAACTTTCCTGCCGACTGGAAAGCCGAGGTGCAGGCCGCCAGCCCGAATATGCGGAGGCCCTGGACGCTGCCGGGCACGGCGCTGAAACTCAATGCAGGAGTCAACGCGGCGCGGGCGATGATGCGCGAGACGCGCCCCGCACTGGTTGCGGGCTTTGGCGGCTATCCGGCCTTTCCGGCGCTGGCGGCAGGGCGGCGCGAGGGCATTCCGCTGATCATCCATGAGCAAAACGCTGTGCTCGGGCGGGTGAACCGGCGCTTTGCGAGCCACGCAGCGGTTGTCGCCAGCGGGTTTCAGAGGCTTGACCGGCTTCCCTCCGGCGCAAAGCATGTGCCGCTGGGCAATCCCGTGCGCGCGCCGATCGCGGCGGTCCGTGAGCAGCCCTATCCCGATCCGAGCGGCCCGCTGAACATCCTGATCACCGGCGGCAGCCAGGGCTCGCGCATCCTCGGCGAAGCCATCCCGCTCGCCATCTGCAACCACCTGCCCGACGATCTCAAATCCCGTCTCACTGTGACCCAGCAGGTCCGCGAGGAACAGGTCGCCGATGTCGTAAAGCTCTACGCCAATGCGGGCGTTGCCGCTGAAATAGACACCTTCTTCTCCGACATGGCCGACCGCCTGGCTGCGGCCCACTTCGTCATGGCGCGGTCCGGTGCTGGCACCGTCAGCGAGATCGCCGCTGTCGGCCGGCCTTCGGTCCTAATTCCGCTCGCCATCGCCATGGACGACCACCAGACCGCCAATGCCGCCGCGCTGGTGGATGTCGGTGCGGCGGACCTCGTGCTGGAAGACAATCTCTATCCGAAGCTCCTCGGCGAGCTGCTCACCGTGCGCCTTGGCGACGAGGAAGATCTGAAAACCCGCGCCGCTGCCGCCCGCAGTGCCGGGAGTGTGACGGCGGCCAGCGATCTGGCAGATTTGGCGGAGCAAGTGGCGGGCCTCAGCGGGCGATCAGGTCGCTGATGCGGATCGCCACATCCGGGAAACTGGCTGGCGAGAGCTCAGACGTGAAGGCCGCCATATCCGCATTGGTGAAATAGCGCTCGCCGTCGGGGCGGGTGTGGTAGCTGATGAAGCCGTCTTCCATGGCTTGATTTTACCTCATTTGGCTGTGATGGCCAGTTGTAGCCGTGCCGGGCCCGGCGG
>JBCBGD010000013.1:0-19574 GCA_038527085.1 Pseudomonadota bacterium
CCTGCCTGATCCCAATTATATCGGAGAGATCGTGCCCAGCCTGGCCAAGGCACTTTCTGTGCCCGACTGGGAGGCGTGCGCGCGCGCCTTCATGACCACCGACACGTATCCTAAGTGCTCTGGCCGTGTTGTCGTTCTTGGCGGTGTGGAGGCCGCTTTTTCTGGCATTGCCAAGGGCTCAGGCATGATCGCGCCAAACATGGCCACAATGCTGGCCTATATCTTTACCGATGCCGCCGTCAGCCCAGGCCTGTTGCAGACACTGACACGCAGGGTGGCCGATGCCACGTTCAACGCCATTACAGTAGACAGCGACACCTCCACCTCAGACACATTCCAGGTGTTTGCCACTGGCGCGAGTGGCATGCCGCCAATCGAGAGAGAAACAGACCCAAGATTTGGCGCCCTGAGCGAAGCGCTCACTCGGACCGCGCTCGACCTCGCCCACCAGATCGTCAAGGACGGCGAAGGCGCGCAGAAATTCATTTCCGTGCGAACCACTGGCGCGGCTGACGATGCTTCGGCCAAGCGCGTCTCTGCAGCCATCGCAAACTCGCCTCTCGTCAAGACAGCGCTCGCTGCAGGCGACGCAAACTGGGGACGGATCGTCATGGCCGTGGGCAAGTCCGGCGAAGCGCTTGATCCTGACGCGTTGGCGATCTGGTTTGGCGCCCATCAGGTGGCCGAAGCTGGGGCGCGCGCACCAGATTATTGCGAGGACACGGCAAGTGCCGCGTGCGCAGGGCGGGAAATCGACATCACCGTCGATCTCGGCGTCGGAACGGGCGAAGCTGTAGTCTACACCTGCGATCTCACCCACGCCTACATCGATATCAATGGGGCTTACCGGACATGAAAACGGTGCTTGTTGTGGCAGCGGCCCTCATCGACACTGAGGGACGGATCCTTCTCGCGCAACGGCCGCCGGACAAGGCCATGGCCGGGCTATGGGAATTCCCTGGCGGAAAGATCGAAAACAATGAAATACCTGAAATCGCGCTAGCGCGCGAGTTGAAGGAAGAATTGGGGATCGATATTCATCCCAATACTTTGAAACCTATCACATTTGCCAGCCATGCTTATGAGAGTTTTCATCTTTTGATGCCCCTATATGCGTGTCGGCAATGGGACGGTCATCCCGTGGGCGCGGAGGGGCAGTCCCTGGCTTGGGTTTCTCCATCCCGCCTTCACGAGTATCCCGCTCCTGCCGCTGACCTGCCGCTTTTTGATGAGTTGGCAGAACGCAAGGTGCGGTGAGATATGATACGCTTCGCAGATGCCATGGCGATGTTTGTGCGTGATGACCGCGCTGCGACTGCCGTTGAATATGGTTTGCTGGTTGCGCTTCTGGCGCTTTCGATCGTCACGGCCATCTCAGCGCTGGGAAATCCCACGCAGAACAACTACGAGAACATTGTGAACATGTGGCCGGACCAGTAACCGGTCTCAGGCGACCCAGAAGCGCCGTGTGAGCACGGCGAAAACCGGCACAAATTCCAGGCGACCTAATAGCATCGCGAGCGCGCACACCCACTTGGCCGCGTCCGGCAGGGTTTGGAATGTTCCATTGGGCCCGATGGTGGGCCCCAAACCTGGTCCCACATTGGACACAGACGTCGCTGCACCGGAAATCGCCGTGATCGGGTCCAGTCCCATGAGAGACAGAAGCATCGCGGCCACAAGGAACGTGGTGAGGTAGAGAAAGACAAACACCATCACGGACTGAAGCACGTCTTCGCTGACGCTTCTCCCGCGGTGGCGCACAGGCGCAAGGCGGCGGCGCATGACCATCTTCTGGGCATGGGCGAGGATCGCCTTGCCGGACAGCTCCAGCCTGAACATCTTGATTCCGCACGCTGCCGAGCCTGCGCAGCCGCCGAGGAAGGTCAGCACCAGAAACGCCGCCTCGGGCGGTCCGCCCCACGCGCCATAATTGCCGAGCGCGTAGCCTGTGCCAGTCATTACGGAAGTGACGTTGAAAAGGGTCGAGCGCAGGGCCAGAGCGGGGCTATCGAAGCGTTCTGGCGCGGCCAGGGCGTGGTAGCAGACGATAGCTGATGTAAAGAACAGGATCAGGCCAACGAAGAGCCGGATTTCCGGATCGCGGAACAAGGCGCCGAGCCGCCCTGTCGTGAAAGCTGTCGCCAACAGGCTGAAGGGTAACCCGGCGATCATCATGAAGACGATCGCGACCCATGGCGCGGCATATTCCTGATACTGCGCGAAGCTTGCATCATGGGTGGAATACCCACCTGCCGCCATCGTTGTCATGGCGTGGGTGATGGCATGGAACGTCGGCAGGCCCGTATTCGCGTACAGCACTGCGCAAAGCACGGTGAGGCCAAGGTAGACGAGGCCCACTGACTTGGCGATGTCTGACACACGGGCGAAGAATTTTCCGGCCTGGTCAGAGCTTTCAAGCTGGAACAGCTGCATTCCGCCTACGCGCAGCTGGGGCAGGATGGCAATGGCAGTCACGATGATGCCGATACCACCGATCCATTGCAGGATGGCGCGCCACAAGAGCAATCCTGGCGGCAGGCTGTCGAGCCCTGTGATCACCGTCGAGCCCGTCGTGGTCAGACCAGAGATGCTTTCGAACATGGCGTCGGTGAACGTCATCTGGGAGGCCACAAACGGGATCGCTGCGATCAGGGGCAGTACGCTCCACACCAACACGATGAGTAAGAAGGCTTCGCGCTGGCCGGTGCGCGGCGGCTCGCCTCGGGCAAGGACGTAAAGGCTGAGCCCCAGAAGGATCGACGCAAACGCCGAGATCGCGAACACAGGCCATTCCGCTCGCTCATCAGCAATATCGACCAAAGCACACGGCACCATCGCGCCGCCAAGCAGCATGATCATGATACCCAGCGCGAGAAGAAGGGGGCGAAACTCCATACAGTGAGGCTTAGAGCGAAAATCGCGCCAAAAGGTCAACGACACGCGGTAATTCAAAAGGCCTGTCGATCTGTCGGAAAATGCTCGGGCGTTGCCAATCTCTTTTGAAGGCAATGCTGCCCGGGCTGGTGCGAGATGGGCTTTGTATCACCTTAGCGTTGTTAAATTCATCATCGGGAAATCATTTTGGGATAGTTACCGCCACCAAAGACGAAATGCGCGCTGACTGTCCAAGGCGTGCACGACAAGGGACAGGTGGAACCGTGAGCCGCTTCGAATACACGTTCAGGAAAACCGCGGCGCGCCCTGCTGAAACGTGGCGGCTGGATGGCAAGTCGCTCGTGTCGGGCGACGACCTCGTGATCGATCTCACCAGCGTGAAAGGCGGAACTTTCTCCGATATGCCCTCAGGGGAAAATTGGGTGAGCTCTCTTGTGCTGGAACACTCCGGTGGCAGCACGAAAATCGCCTGCAATGACCAGCCTTCCGGCGCCTCCCGCGCACAATATATGGCGCTCGTCGTTGCCCTTTTGGGGGATCTTGCAGCGGTGAGCCCGAATGCGGCGTTCCGCTCGGGCGGTGGGCGCGTGATGACGTATCTTCTCCTCGCCGTCGGCACCATTCTGAGCCTGATCGGCGTTTATGCCATGGGAGGAGCAGTCCTCGGCCAGTTCGGCCAGGCCACACAGTTTGCCCTGTCCATGGGAGCCATGGCCCTGATCTTCGGTATTTTTCTGGGTTATTGTGGCTCGCCCTGGTCAAAGCCGACCACGCGCTCGCCGCAAGACCTGCTGGACTGGCTGCGTAGCTGGCTTCATCAGCCCGCAGCCTGATGTTCTCCCAATGAAAAACGGCGCAGAGCCAAGTGCTCCGCGCCGTCTGTTTCAGACTTGAGCCTGCCTTATGCAGCAGACGCGTCTTCGTTGCTGATCAGTTTCGGCTTGTCCTGGGCAATTGACGCGCCGATCTCGATCTTGCGCGGTTTGGCCGCCTCGGGCAGCTCGCGGCGAAGTTCGATCCGCAACAGTCCATTCTGCAGCGCTGCGCCTGTCACAAGAACGTGGTCGGCCAGCTGGAAGCGCCGCAGGAAGCCGCGCTCGGCAATGCCGCGATGGAGGAAGTCGCGTTCTTCTTCACTTTCATCGGCAGTTTTCTTGCCAGCAACCGTGAGAAGGCTTTCCTTCAGCTCTATGTCCAGATCGTCTTCGGAGAACCCCGCCACGGCGATTTCAATGGCGAAGCGGTCATCACCCACGCGTTCGATGTTGTAGGGCGGGTAGCCCTGAGCGCCGTCCAGGCGCGCGGCCGAGTCGAGCATGTTGGCCATCCTGTCGATGCCAACCATGGTCCTGTAGAGGGGGGAAAGGTCAATTGTGTTCATAACAGTCCTCAATCAAGCAACTGAACCAGGCAAGCGCGCCTGGTGATGTCGGTTCAAGGATGATGCGAAACTCCAACCCGTAACTGGCGTTGGCACATCTTCCTGCCGCAGCCCGCTTGGCAGCGCCGCGACATCGGCTATTTGGGGAAGACGCGGCGCGGCTTCAAGCGCCTCTGTCTGCAAGGAGATTCATCAATGCGGAAACTGTTGAGCGGTGTGACTGGCGCCCTGTTCCTTGGACTTGTGGCCTGTGGTGGCGGCGAAGACGTGGCTGAGCCCGCAACAGCAGATAGCCCGCCTGTCGCGATGGTCGATGCGGGCCTGGAAACCGGCTCTCTGGAGTGGGCAGCGGCAGGAAACTGGCGCGGAGACAATGCCGCGCGCGACGATTGGCGCAATCCTGTCGAGACTCTCGAATTCTTCGGTGTCGAGCCCTCAGATACCGTCGTAGAGCTCTGGCCTGGTGGCGGGTGGTACACCCAGATCCTCGCGCCCTATCTCGCCGCAGGTGAGGGACAGCTGGTTGCCGCGACGTGGGATCCCGATGCCTTCGAAGGTGAGCGGCGCGAGCGCATCGAAGGCCGCATCGCAGAGTATTCAGAAGCGTTCAGCGACACCGAAAGGTTCGGCGAGGTCGAGATTTCTGCTCTGTCGGGCAGTTCCGGAGCTCTGGTGGAAGCCGGCACAGCCGACGTCGTGCTCACCTTCCGCAACATCCACAACTGGATGAGTGGTGAGTATCTCGACAAGGTTTTCGCCGACGCGTTCGCCGCGCTGAAGCCGGGTGGCACATTCGGAGTGGTGGAGCATCGCTTGCCCTCGACGGCGCAACAGGATCCCGCCGCCCGCTCTGGCTATGTCCACGAGGATTTCGTCATCGCGGCTGCCGAACGCGCCGGCTTCGTGCTGGAAGCGCGCAGCGAAATCAATGCCAATCCCGCCGACACCGCTGACCACCCCTTCGGCGTGTGGACGCTGCCACCGAACAGCAGGACCACAGACCGTGAGGGCAATGCCCCCGAGGACTTTGACACGGCGAAGTACGAAGCCATTGGCGAGTCTGATCGCATGACCCTGAAATTCCGCAAGCCGGAATAACCCGGTGTCCCAGCGCGCCCTGTTTCCAACGCTCATTCACCATGGCAGGCTGGACAAGCCGGATCTGGTGGCAGATTTGGAAGCGGCGTGCTGGATGATTGAGGA
This sequence comes from Pseudomonadota bacterium, assembly GCA_038527085.1. Lineage (GTDB taxonomy): Bacteria > Pseudomonadota > Alphaproteobacteria > Caulobacterales > Hyphomonadaceae > UBA5336. The sequence goes on from JBCBGD010000013.1 coordinate 5,483, forward strand.
GGGTGACCAGGCTGGCCATGCCTGGTGCGAGCGTGAAGGCTATCCCGGCTATACGTCCTATGCCTCCCTTGATGACCTGCCGTCACGTGCACCCGCCTTCGAGGCACTCGCGTCATATCTGCTCAAAGAGGCTCAGGCGTTCGCCAAAGCGCTTTCCTGGGACATGGAAGGCAAGCGGCTCGTGCCATCTGGCTTCTGGGTCAACATACTCGGCGAAGGCATGGGCCATTCCGGCCATATCCATCCTGGCAGCGTCATTTCGGGCACGGTCTATGTCGCCATGCCCAAGGGCGCGGGCGCCCTGCGGTTTGAGGACCCCCGTCTTGCGATGATGATGGCGGCGCCGCCAGCCCAAGATGACGCGCCCGAAGATGCCCGCCGGTTTGTCTATGTCTCTCCCCATCCAGGCGACATCCTGATGTGGGAAAGCTGGCTGCGCCACGAAGTGATGGCCAGCCAGACTGAAGACCCGCGCATCTCGATCAGTTTCAATTTTGCCGCTGAGCCGACCTGACTGTCCTTTGTCCAGCGCGGCCCGAAGTTTGAAAGTTGCGCGCCAGAAGTGCCGTGTTGCGACAGAAGTCTTGGTTGACCCGCCGCCGCGCACACGCCACGAAATGAGAAAGTAACGTCAAGGATCCTCCCATGGACATTTCCAAGATCAATCTCGGCAAGAATCCGCCAGACGACCTGAACGTGATCATCGAGGTGCCGCTGGGCGGGGAGCCGATCAAGTACGAGATCGACAAGGACTCAGGCGCCATGTTCGTGGACCGGTTCCTTTACACGGCCATGCGCTACCCCTGCAATTACGGTTTCGTGCCCCATACGCTGAGCCTCGACGGGGATCCGATGGACGTGATGGTGGTGGGCCAGCGTGCGCTGGTGCCGGGCGCTGTTGTGCGCGCGCGGCCTGTCGGCGTCTTGCTGATGGAAGACGATGGCGGTGTGGATGAAAAGATCCTCGCCGTACCCCACCAGAAGCTGACGCGCTTTTACGAGAAGGTGCACAACTACACCGACCTGCCCGAAATTCTCGTCGAGCGGATTGTCCACTTCTTCACCCACTACAAGGACATGGAGCCCGGAAAATGGGTGAAAGTCGAAGGCATTGAGGGCGTTGAAAAGGCCCGTGAACTGATCATGCAGGCGATCGAGCGGGCGAAAGACTAATCGACTCTCGTGCCCTAAAACCCCTGCAACCGCGCGTAGCGGTCGCGGTGGAAGCTTGCGCCGCCATAGAGTGCTTCCTGTACGCGCGCGCGTTTCATGTAGAGCCCTGAATCATGGTCATCGGTCATGCCGATGCCGCCATGCATCTGCACGGTCTCGTTCGACACGAGGTGAACCAATTCAGCCGTTTTGGCCTTCGCCAGACTGGCAAGCTCAGCGACGTTGGCCGCGTTCTGATCCACTGCCGAAAGGGCCGCGGCGACGCAGGAGCGTGACATTTCAAGGTCCGTGAACATCTGTGCTGCGCGGTGCTGGAGGGCCTGAAAGCTGCCGATGAGCTGGCCGAATTGGCGGCGCGTGTTGAGGTATTCCAGCGTCATGTCGAAGGCAGCCTGGGCGCTGCCCAGCGTTTCTGCCGCCAGGGCAATCCGCGCGCGGTCGAGCACGGGATCAAGCACATCCATCGCTTTGTCGACATCGCCGAGGACATGCGCTTCGCCGACGTGGACGCCGTCGAGCGACAGGTGCGCAGCGCCATGGGAATCCACAGTGTTGAGCGCTTGGACGCTAAGCCCCTCGGTATCCTTCGGGACGAGGAAGAGCGTCAGGCCATGGGCCTCACCGGGCTGGCCGAAAGTGCGTGCGACCACGAGAAAGAGGTCCGCGGTGTGCCCACCAGGCACGTACCGCTTTGCGCCATTCAGCGTGTAGCCTTGGCCGTCGCGTTCGGCCTCTGTGGCGACCTGGGCTGGCGCGTGATGTGCGCCTTCGTCGAGCGCCAGCGCACTTGTAAACTCGCCGCCCGCAAGCTTGGTCAGCCACGATTCCTTCTGCTCCTGTGTGCCGGCGAGGGTGAGCAGGCTGGCGCCGATCACGCCTGTCTGTAGCACGTCCGTTGCCGCAAGGGTGCGGCCGAGCGCCTCCATGATCTGGCCCATGCCGACCATGCCAAAATCCGACCCGCCGAATTCCTCGGGCACGAGCACGCCAAAAAAGCCAAGCTCCGCCAGCTTTTCCCGGGAGGCCGGATCAGCGCCATTCGCCCCCCCATCGCGCAGGGCCCGGAGGTGAGACACCGGCAACTCGTCGCGCGCAAAGGCCTCGGCCGTGTCGCGCAACATTTCCTGGTCTTCAGTGAGAACGAATGTCATCGGCAACTCCTCATGGGCCTTCGTCTTGGATCCCCTGATCCTTTGATTCTGTTGGCGCCTTTTCGTTGATTGACGACACGATAACGATCAGGCCGATCAAAATAAGCCAAACAATCCCACCACCACCTAGTCCGAGGGCCCAAAGTCCGTCGATCAGAGTACTGCGCCCAGCTTGATCGAGTTCGATTGCTCGCTGCTGCGCAACGGCACCTGCAACAAACAGCAGGGCCGCCGGTAAGAACCAGATGACCCATTTCACGGATCACTGATGCTCCCGCAATCCGAGCACGCGTTTGGCGATGACGTTGAGGTTGATCTCGCTGGTGCCGCCCTCAATCGAATTGCCCTTCGAGCGGAGCCAGCCCCGGGTGGCTTTCAGGGCGGTTGGGTCGAAGCCTTCGCCGTCCCAGCCGAGTCCATCCGTGCCTAGCGCCTCGATCAGAAGCTCGTGGCGCTCCTGGTTCATCTTGGCGGCGGCATATTTCAGGATAGACGCGGTGTGGCCCACTTCCTGGCCAGCCTTGGCCTGTTCAGTCGAGCGCTGAACGGTGAGCGAGAATGCCTTTGCGTACATCTTGTGATCGGTGATCCGGCCGCGCAGGTCGCCGTCTGCCACCCGGCCGGTTTCGTCCGTGCCGATGTGCTGCTTGGCATACTCTTCCGGCCCCAAGATGCCTGAGCCACCCGTGCCGCCAAAGCCGCCGGCAGAAATGGACGAGCGTTCAAATTGCAGGAGGCGCTTTGCGATCGGCCAGCCGCCATTCACCTGACCAATGAGTTGGTCCTTGGGCACTTTCACATCGGTGAAGAAGGTCTCGCAGAAAGGCGAGGAGCCCGAAATCAGTTTGATAGGGCGCGCTTCAACACCTTCGCTGGACATATCGAAGACCATGAAGGAGATGCCTTCATGCTTTTTCTCGCTGCTGGTGCGCACCAGGCAGAAGATCCAGTCGGCCTGGTCGGCATAGGAGGTCCAGACCTTCTGGCCGTTGATCAGGTAATGGTCGCCCTTGTCTTCGGCCTTGGTCTGCAAGCCTGCCAGGTCTGAGCCTGCGCCGGGCTCGGAATAGCCCTGGCACCACCGCGTCTTGCCGTGGACAATGTCTGGAATGAAGCGCTTTTTCTGCTCGTCATTGCCGAACTCGAGCAAGGCCGGTCCAAACATCCACAGCCCGAAGCTGAACAGGGGCGGGCGCGCCCTGATGCGCCGCATTTCCTGCTCCAGCACGCGAGCCTGCGCCTTGCTGAGACCACCGCCGCCATATTCGGCCGGCCAGGTCGGCGCGGTCCAGCCCTTCTCGGCCATGCGCTCCAGCCAGAGCTTGCTGTCGGGATTGGTGAAGGTCTCCCGCGAGCCGCCCCAGACAATCTCGCTGTCTTTCATTGGTGTGCGCATGGAGGCCGGGCAGTTTTCCTCAAGCCAATTCCGCGTTTCTTCGCGGAAGCTCTCCAGGTCGGATGCTTCGTCATAGGCCATGGCGATGTCTCCCTGTTTTCCCCAACGTATCGCGCGGGCTTGGGGAAATAAAGCGGTGACGCAACGTCCGCAGACGCTGCGTCGCAGGGCGATTTAGTAGAAGAATTCTTCCTTGACGATCTTCCCGTCGCCCACGGTGTAGACGCCCAGTTCGCGCATCTGCATGCGCTCGCCAGACGATTTGTCTGTCACGTCGATCTCGTAAATCACGCCGAAGCGGTCCTCGCCGTGGTAGAACGGCCCCCCGGCCGTCGAAGAGTGCACCTCATGGGCACCTTCCCACCAGTCCCACTTGCCTTCCAGCTGTTTCAGGCCGCTCGTGCCGCGAGAGCCGTCAGGCATGCCTTGAGCTTCGAAAGACTCGACCTTGTCCGAATAGACCTTTTCAAGCAATTCCCGCGACCGGCCGGCATTGTTGTATTCCACCGTCATTTCCGCAATTTCCTTGATGTCCGCCATCACCGTTCTCCTCTCCAAAATGTTCCTGATATGTACCACGCATCGAGCGCAGGAGAAAGTGCGAATTGAGCGGTCACCAGCGACCGAAGCCAGCGCCCTCCCGGCCCGTTTCGATGCCTGCAACATTCATCGCGTAGACGATGGTGAGAAACGCGCCGAACGCGGCCAGGATCATCACGAACTTCCAAGAGATCACGCGCGGGCGCGGATCATCCCAGACCTGCGCCGACTTGTAGTTGGCATACACCCCAAGGGCAACGAAAGCGGACAGCGCCGCGGCGATGATGATCCATTCGGCCATGGGGCTCTTTGTGGCTTGAGGCGGTCTTAGTGGGCGGGATGTGCAGTCAGCCCGTGCGGCGTCTTCGCCCAGAAATGGGGGGTGCGCAACCAACCGTAAAGGGCGCGCAGCGCGGCGATGCAGTGCAGCGGCCAATAGAGCGGCAGCGACACGGCACCCAACCAGCGCCGCATCCCCCGCGGGCCGGGTGCTGCCGCGACAGCAAAAGCGTTCACTCCGTATCCGGCGACAAGCAAGATCGCGCCTGGCAGCCCGGGGTCGCCGCCAAAGCACGCCAGCCAGACCAGCAGTCCGATAGCCAGGGGCGCGTGGAGGAAGGCCGCCAGGAATGTGCCAAGAAGCATGATCTGCAGCGCGCAGAAGCCAATCCAACCTGTCTGTCGAGCACAGTCGCGAGGATGGCGCATCATCACAGCCCAGGTCTGTAGGAAGCCCTTGAGCCAGCGTGATCGCTGCGCTGTCCAGATCCCAATCGACTCTGGCGCTTCCTCAAAAGTGGGCGTCGAAATCACGCCGGACCGCAGGCCACGCCGGGCCAGTCTCACCCCAAGGTCGGCGTCCTCTGTCACGTTCCAGGCATCCCAGCCGCCAAGGCTGCGCAGGCTATTCATTTTAAAGTGGTTGCTCGTGCCGCCCAGAAGGATCGGGAGCCGCAGCCGCGCCAGGGCCGGCAGCAAAAGCCCGAATTGGACCGCGTATTCGAGGGCCCAGTGAAGGGCGAGCCAGGATTCGCTGTGGTTATAGGCAGCCAGCGGCGCCTGCACACAGGCAAGATCAGGCCCACCCTTGGAGAATGCGGTGTAGGCGGCGAGCAATTGGCCCGGATGGGGGCGGTCCTCGGCATCATAGATGCAGGCCAAAGTGCCCCTCGCATATTGCAGGCCATAGTTCAGTGCGCGCGGCTTGGTCTGCGGCGCGCCCGGCGGCAGTATGAGCTTTCGGGTCTGGGCCGGCCAATCCTGAGCGCTCACGGCTGCCTGGGTGTCCAGGTCGCTCTCCTCCAGCAGCAAGAGAATATCGAGCCGCCCTTCCGGCCATCGCAGCTGAGAGAGCGCCCGCGCAAGACCCGGAACGGCTGCAGCCTCTTTGAAGAGCGGGATGAGGATTGTGTAGACGGGCAACTCAATGCCGTCCGGCGCGCGGGGCGGGTTCGGCCTGGCAAATCCTGGTGTCGTCGCCACAAGCAAGAGGAAGGCGCGCCAGGCAACGAGCACTGCGAAACCTGCAAATCCGATCCAGGCCAGAGCTTCAAGTGCGATAGCGGGCGCCAATAGTCCACCAGCCGCACACACCCCAAGCATCCCACGCCAACGCGCGTTTGGTGCCGGCAGTGTGGACTTGCAGGACGACAGATCGGGGCTTCTGGTTTCAAGCGTCAGACTGGCGCGCAGGGCGCAGTAGTCGAAGAGTAGGTCATGGGAGGGGCGGGGCGCCGGAACGGCCTGGGGTAAGGCTCGGCCCAAGTGTCCTGAAAGTAATGCAGATTGTGAGTTTTCCCCAGCCATGCGCCATCAAGCGACGGGAGAATTCCACAATCCAGCAACCTGCAATAGAAACGTTAGGATTGAGCAACAATTATTGCGCGCGAGAGCGCCCGGCCGCTCAACCAGGCGTGTTCGCACTTGCCGCCCAGGTGCCAGTCTCCGCAGGTGCCGAGGCCCAAATTCGGATCGAACTGGTGGCTGCCCCCTGCTGTCTCGGTGGCCTGGGCGTACCGCCAACGATGAGCTGCAGCGTGGATTGGTGCGGGCGCGCCGCTGAGTTCCCTGAATGCCTCCAAAAGACTTTCAGTCACGGTTTCAGCGGAATCTTCCAAGTGGCTGTGGGACCAGTTCGCGCTGGCCTGGACCACCCAGGTTTCCTCTGGCCCGCGGCCTGGCTTTGAGGCATTGCGCGCAGCCCAGCCAATCGGGCCCGACTGCACACGCGCGGCGTCGAATTCGCACGGGACGGGCGTATCGAAAGCGAACATCGCGGTCCATGAGGGTGCGGAGACCACCGCCGCAGCCGATTCGGCCATGTGAGGCGCAAGGTCATTGAGCAGCGCGCCAACCTGTTCTGCCGGGATCGCCAGAAGCACAGAGTGGAATGGGCCTGCTGTATCGGTTTTTCCTTCAAAACCGAGTGTCCACGCTCCGGGCGTCCCGGAAATCTCCTGAACCCTTGCTCCCCAAGTGACATTAAAGGGCTCGGCGAGCGCGCGGATCAGGCCATTCATGGCCGGCACGCCGACCCATCGCGGAGAGGCCTCGAGCTCCGCCGCGCTTCCGGTGTCACTCATATCGACGAACTGGCCCTGCCACTGTGCGATGTGTCCAGCCTCTGCCCATGTTTCCAACTGGGCGCCAAACTCGCTTGTCTCGGCTGTGATGTATTGCGCACCATGGTCGAAGCGGACCTGACCGATGGATGTGTCCGCGCGCCGTGTGCTCATCCGCCCACCCGGCCCGCGGCCCTTGTCAAACAGCGATACCTGATGCCCCGCTTGGCTCAACTCTGCAGCACACGTCAAACCGGCCAGGCCTGCGCCGATGATGGCAATGTCCATGTGACTTCCCTCTGCGCTGACCCAGCTTACTTAGCGCTGCACCGGCGCGCGTCGAACCCGCATCGCGGCGCAGATGAGGAGGCCCAACCATGGCCAAGGGTCGCAACAAGTCAAAATCCGTCCGGAAAGGCGACCTGCCGGAAAAGACCTGCCCGGTTTGTCAGAAGCCCTTCACCTGGCGAAAGAAGTGGGAGCGGGTCTGGGATGATGTGAAATACTGCTCCGAGCGATGTCGCAGGGTGTCGAAAAGCGGCTGATCCCGATACGTTCTCATCTACACTCGAGATATATCGAAAAACAATAAAATACATGTCCCTGATTTTTCTCAGGTTTCAATGTTTTTCGATATGGACTTATTGTTTTTCAATATGTGACCCCTTAGCTTGAACTCGTCGGCGGGATTGGCCCGGCGACAGAAACCAAAAGGCCGGAGCGCCTCAACCTAGCAAGAAGGACCACAATCCAATGACCGCCCTCGTTCGCACCACCGACACCGCCCCCGCTGCCCCCCGTGGCGTTGTCGCCCGGGACGCCAAAGCCAAGTTCCTCAGCTTTGGCACGTCCATCCCGAAGGCGGCGAATGATGGCGCCGAAGGGACAACGCGTCCCTCACTGCTGGTGTCACGCCGCACACGCCAGCGTCGCCGGATGGCCCGCAGCTAAGCCCGGCCTGTCCCCCGCCCGACTGCCCCGGGCGGGGGATTTCTTTTTCAAGCACAGAAAGGACCTGACATGCCCGCCCTCAAAGCCCTCGCCCTCGCCACAGCTGGCCTTGGTCTCGCCGCAACCGCCAACGCGGCTGGCGATTTCTCATTCGATTATCACTACAGCCAGGAAGACGTCGCCACGCCCGAAGGCGCTGAGATCGTGCTTTCCGAACTGGAGACGCAGATCGAAGACGAATGCCGCTTCAGCCGGATCACGGACCGCCTGGCGTTTGCCCGGCAGATGACTCAGCGCTGCGTGGAAGACAGTCTCGAAAACGCGGTTTCACAGATTGATGCCCCACACCTCGACGCCGCCTTTGAGGACTGGAAAGAAAACCGCGTCTGAAGGGCATTTCTAGGGGGTTTTCCCTATACTCGCCTCGCGAGTGGAGTGATTTCTTGTCCTCCAATTGGGGTGGTGGCCTTCCTCCTCGGCGTCGCTCACACTGCCCCTACTGGCCGCTTCGTTCTCGACTAGCGAAGCGGCCATTCTCATTTTGATCAGGTGGCAGGACCGTCGCGCAGGTCCTTCGGCCGGATCACGTCCATGAGTTGGTAGCCCGCCATGTGAAACGCGCCTTCCCCTTCGCCCTGGAAGAGCGCCGCAGCGCCGGTGGGAAATTTCTCGAACAGTCGCGCGAGGCAGAAATCATCCGCCGCGCCGCCATCGCGCGCCAGGCTGCAGGCAAACTCATGGATACCAGGATTGTGCCCGATCACGAGCAGCGCGCCGGTCCACTCGCATCCTCCCAGAACGCTTTCCAGCGTGCCTGGCGATGCGAGATAGAGATCGTCTTCATAGACTGGCTCCTGGCCGCTCCAGGCCGGAGCCGCATAGCGCCAGGTCTCGCGGGCGCGCCGCGCGGTCGAAACGAGCGCACTGGAGGGCCGCCAGCCGCGCTTCACAAGCTCCTCGGCCATGAGGCGCGCATCCTCGACCCCGCGGGGCAACAGGGCTCGCCCATGGTCGTCGATACCCTCATGCCACGCTTCCGTTTTGGCATGGCGCATGAGGATCAGCCGGTTCATGGGGCTCCTGACGGGTGGCGACTTAGAATTTCTGATCATGCGCTTGAGCGCTGCGGCCTTTGAACCCGCCACCCGACGCACCACTCTTCATAGCTGAAACAATCCCCGGGAGACAAGAAGATGAGCCTTCTGCTTGGCGATACAGCGCCAGACTTCGAAGCCGACACGACGCAAGGCCGGATCCGCTTCCATGAGTGGGCCGGCGATGACTGGGTGGTGTTTTTCTCCCATCCGGCCGACTTCACGCCGGTTTGCACGACAGAGCTTGGCTACACCGCAAAGCTGAAGGACCAACTTGCGGCCCGCAAGGCCAAGGCGATCGTGATCTCGGTCGACTCTGTTGAAGATCACAAGGCCTGGATCTCAGACATCGAGGAGACCCAGAACGCCACGGTCGAGTTCCCGATCATTGCCGACCCAGACAAGACCGTGGCCACGCTCTACAACATGATCCATCCGAACGCCGACCCGAAGGTGACGGTGCGGGCGGTATACGTGATCGATCCGAACAAGAAGATCCGCGCTTCGATCATTTATCCGCCGAGTGCCGGGCGGAACTTCGACGAAGTGCTGCGCCTGATCGACAGCCTGCAGCTGACCGATGGCTACAAAGTTGCCACGCCCGTGAACTGGCAGGACGGTGAGGATGTCATCATCGTCCCCAGCGTGACCGATCCAGACGAGATCAAGCGGCTCTTCCCGAAGGGCCACACCGAGATCAAGCCTTACCTTCGCACCACGCCTCAGCCGAACAAATAAGGCGCTGAACGATCACCTGAAACGACAAGCCCCGGCAGAAACCGGGGCTTTTCTTTTTATCTCTCAGACTGCGAACTACTCAGCGATAGAGGATCGGCGCGGCCTGTTCGGCGCGGCGCTCATAGCGTGCAGGCTGCACCTGGGTGCGTCGCTGGGCGGCAGTTTCGCGAACGTCTCGGCCAGCAAAGACCGTGCGCACGACATATCCATCTGCGGTTCTGCGCCGCGTTTGATCGGCTGCCGCGCGCCAGCTTTCGTCAGAATAGAAATTCAGCTCGCCGACAGCCTCAGCCTCAAGATCGACTTCCGCGGACACATAACGCGGCTGCGGGCGGGTGATGCAGGCCGCATCCTCTGACGCGCTCATGCGGTCGCACAGCATATTGCGCAGCGCTTCCTGGGTGGCGGTATCTGGCAGCGGCGGAAAGGCTTCGCCAGCATCTTCGTCTGATGCGCGGGCCAGCACAACGGCTGGCTTCTCAGAGGCTGGCGGCGGCGTTTCGACGACCGGCTCTGTCGCCGTCACCAACCGCATTGACGCTTCCAGGTTCTGGAATTGCGGATAGGCATCGGGCGCTGGCAGCGACACCGTCGACAGCTCAGCCTGGCGCACTTCGCGGAGCGGAACATTGAAGTAGGTCTCCAGTTCCGGAAGCTCGGCGAGAGGCTTTGTCGCCTGCGGCACCAGTTCGATGGATTTGGGCTCCGTTTCCGGTCCCACCACCATGGGAACGACCCGCCAGGCCACGACGCCGAGAAGCGACGCGTGAGCGCCTGCGACGAGGACCACAAGGCCCGTTCGATCCAAGTTCGGAATGCTCTTTACCCCTGACATAAATGCAACATTAGCGGCAGAAATCTCGGTTTGATGTTAATTCTCGGAAAGATTCTCGACCTTTTTCGAAGGCCGCAAACAACGCATTGAAATCAGGCTGGAATCGCCATCGCACCATGGGTCGCTTTCTTGTAATCGTCCATCAGATCGGCGGTCATTTCGCCTGGCGTGTAGAGATTCCCCGCGATCTCGCGCACAGGCGTGATCTCCGCCGCTGAGCCAGTGATGAAACACTCTGCAAACGTGCCAAGCTCGTCAGGATGGATCTGGCGCTCGACCACCTCGATCTGGCGCGCCTTGGCCATGGCGATCACGGTCTGGCGCGTGAGCCCGTTGAGGAAACAATCTGGCGTCGGCGTGTGCAGCGCGCCATCGCGTTGGAAGAAAACATTGGCGCCGGTCGCCTCGGCCACCAGTCCGCGATAATCCAGCATCAGCGCGTCGGCATAGCCTGCCCGCTCAGCGGTGTGTTTCGAGATGGTGCAGATCATGTAGAGACCCGCCGCCTTCGCATCGTGGGGTGCGGTGTCCGGTGCAGGGCGTTTCCAGTCCGCCATGGTCAGGCGAATGCCGGCCATCTTGTCTTCGAAATAATCGCCCCAGGGCCAGGCCGCGATCGCCAGGTGGATCGTGTTGTCCTTTGCCGACAGGCCCATCTTCTCTGATCCGCGCCAGGCAATCGCCCGGACATAGGCATCGCCCAGGTCTGATTTTGCAAGCACCTCACGCTTGGCCGCATCGACCTCCTCAGCTGAAAAGGGGATCTCGTAGTCGAGGATGCGCGCTGAATTCAAAAGCCGCTCGGAATGATCCATGGACCGGAAAATCGCACCGCCATAGGCCCGCTCGCCTTCGAACACCGCCGAACCATAGTGCAAGGAGTGGGTGAGAATATGAACCTTGGACTCGCGCCAGGGCACGAAGTTGCCATTCATCCAGATGTGTCCATCACGGTCGTCGAAGGGGATGAAGTCCATTGGATGGTGTCCTTGTGATTGCGCGCTGCTGCATCGCTAGCGCCGTGCATGCTTGCACTTGGTATCTATGACAGGCCATTCTCAAACCATGCCACGTGAAGTCAACACACAGGGCGCCAGGAGCGCCGATATGCGCCTGTATCTGCGCGATGAAGAACTCGACCGCGGCGCCGGCCTGATCTTCATCGGCGAACGCGCCCTTGCCGCCGCTGCTGAACCTGCGCGCAAGGCCGCTGGCCTCAGCCGCGGCGAACTCCAGGCCATGCTCGCCATCCGCCAGTTTCCGGGCCTGGATGTCACCACGCTGCGCTCGCGCCTGAACATGACCGTTCCCACCTGCGCACGGCTGCTCGGCGAGCTTGACCGCAAGGGCCTTATAGCACGCCATCAAGGGGGGGAGGACAGGCGCCGCCGTGCGCTTACCCTGTCAGGCACCGGAGAAGCCGCATTGGCTCCAATCATGGACGCCATGCGCGGCGCACTCCGCGAGGCCTATAAGACCGCAGGCCCGGAAGCCGTGGCCGGTGCGCGGGCGCTGCTGGAGGCATTCGTGTCATGAGCGAGGCACACCTGCTGGTGGTCGATGATGACGACCGGATCAGAACGCTGCTGAAGCGGTATCTGATGCGGTCGGGCTACCGCGTCACCGCTGTCGGCGATGCGCCCTCTGCGCGGCGCATGCTCCAGACCATTGATTTCGATCTCGCCATCTTCGACGTGATGATGCCCGGCGAGGATGGCCTGTCGCTCCTCTCAGCTGTGCGCGAGGAGATCGAAACGCCCGTGATCATCCTCACCGCCCGGGGCGACCCCGACGACAGGATCGAAGGCCTGCGCCGCGGGGCTGACGATTATCTCGCCAAGCCGTTCGAGCCTGAAGAGCTCGAGCTGCTAATTGCTGCGGTGCTGCGCCGGCGCGCGCCGGAAGACGCCAAGGCCGAGATCCGCATTTCGGGCCTCCTCTTCGATTCCGAACGCGGCGAGCTCAGCCATGGCACCACGCGCATCCGCCTCACCGATTCCGAAGCCGCACTGCTCGCGCGACTGGCGGCCACGCCGGGCGAGCCTGTCAGCCGTGAAGATCTCGCCGAAGCCACCTCCTCGGGCCTTGAGCGCGCAATCGATGTCCAGGTCACGCGCCTGCGCCGGAAGATCGAGAAGGACCCGCGCGATCCGATGCACTTGCAGACCGTGCGGGGCATCGGCTACCGGCTGCTGGTCGACTGAAGGACTGCCCGAAATGCGCCGATTTGATAGGGGCCTGTTCCGCTCACCACTGGACATCTTCAAGGGGCGTGCCGCGACATGATCCGCCTGCGCGATGTCATGCCGAAGGGATACTGGCCGCGCATTGCGCTGATCGCCTTCTTTCCAATCGTGGCGATGATGGTCGGCATGACCTGGTACTTCTTCGATGGCCATATGCGCAGCGTAAACCAGCGCCTGGCCGACTCCGTCGCCCGCGACACCGCGCTGATCGCCATGACCCATGACCGCGACCCGGGGATCACCCGCGCGAGCCTCGATGTGTTCAACGACACCCAGGGCGAGACGCTGGAAATCCTCAATGGCTGTCCACAAACCGACAATCGGGAGGTCCTGTCGCGCAGGCTGCCCAGCGTGCTCTCGGCGCTGAATGCCAGGCTCGAGCGCCCCTTCGAGGTCTCCCTCACCGGCGCGCGCGACGACATTCTCCTGTGCCTCCAAAGCGGGGCCGATACGCTGGTCTTCACCATTCCGCGCAAGCGCGCGGTGATCATCAACGGCCATATCTACATCGTCTGGGTGCTCGGCTTCGGGCTTCTCCTGCTGGCGGCGGCCTATGGCTTCCTGCGCAACCAGGTGCGCTCGATCCTGCAGCTGACCGAAGCGGCCAAGGCCTTTGGGCGCGGCCAGGAGCTCGACGATTTCCGCCCCTCTGGCGCCACGGAAGTGCGCGATGCGGCCCGCGCCGTGATGGACATGCGCCGGCGCCTGACTGCCTTCACCGAGCAGCGCACCGCGATGCTGGCGGGCGTCAGCCATGATTTGCGCACCCCGCTCACCCGCCTGAAATTGCAGCTCGCCATGATGGACGAGACAGACGACATTCGCGAGGCGCGCCAGGACGTCACCCGCATGGGCGCCATGCTGGACGAGTATCTCGCCTTCGCCCGCGGCGAGGAAACCGAACAGCCCCAGGAGCTGCGCCTGGATGAGCTGGTGCGCGATGTGGCCGAGCGCTCGGGAGAGACGGTGTCCCTCGGCGACTTGCCAGCCGTGACGGTGATTGGCCGCCGCCTCGCCCTCAGCCGCGCGATCTCCAACCTGGTCACCAATGCGGTGGCCTATGGCGCGGAGGTGACGGTCGGTCTGCAGGATGGCCCGCGCGGCGTCGATGTCCTGATCGATGATGACGGTCCAGGCATCGCGCCAGACAAGCGTGAAGACGCCTTCAAGCCCTTCATGCGCCTGGAAGACACAGCCGCGAAATACCAACCCGGCAGCGGGCTCGGCCTGGCCCTGGCGCGCGACACAGCACGCGCCCATGGCGGTGATGTGCGCCTGGAAACCTCCCCCATGGGCGGCCTGCGCGCCCGGCTGAGGCTCCCGCATTGATGCCAGCACCAGCGCCCGCAGACGCTTATTTGTTTGTTCTCCGCTTCGCTTCGCTTCGCGATAGAACGCGCTCAAGGC
>JBCBGD010000014.1:0-19406 GCA_038527085.1 Pseudomonadota bacterium
GCAATGGCCACGCCTCAATTACATTATACAAATATTACTATACGATTTTGTATAATGACAATCCTGGAGACCGTCATGTCATTGCGCATCGGAGACACCGCACCAGATTTCACCATCGCCACGACAAAGGGCGATATCAGCCTGCATGAGTGGGCGGGCGACAGCTGGGTGTTCTTCTTCAGCCATCCGGCCGATTTCACACCGGTCTGCACCACCGAGATGGGCCGCACGGCACTGCTCGCCGCCGAGTTCGAAAAGCGCAACACCAAGCCGTTGGGGCTTTCCACGGACACCGTGGAAGAACATGTGAAATGGATCGAAGACGTGAACGACACCCAGAACTGCGACCTGCAGTTCCCGATCGTCGCGGACGCTGACCACGAAGTCGCTCAGCTCTACGACATGATCCATCCGGGCGAGAGTGAGACGGCCGCGGTGCGGTCGGTCTTCATCATCGATCCCGACAAGAAGATCCGTCTGACCATGACCTATCCCATGAGCTGCGGGCGCAATTTCGACGAGATCCTTCGCGTCATCGACGCATTGCAAACCGCCGACAAGCACAAGATCGCCACGCCAGCGGACTGGACGATGGGGAGCAAGGTGATCATTCCGCCATCCGTGACGAATGAGGAGGCCAAGGTGCAGTTCCCGCAGGGCTTCGACGAGCAACGTCCTTACCTGCGCTACACAGACGTGGCCGGCTAGGCAGATTCAAAGCGCCAGCGGGGCTGCGGCCCCGTTTTGGTCTTTCCATACAAACCCGTAGGCCTTCCCATGGAATTCGACGCCCTCTTGCTCTCACGTCTGCAATTCGCCTTCGTGATCGCCTTTCACATCCTGTTTCCTGCCTTCACGATTGGCCTTGCGGCCTTTCTCGCGGTTTGCGAAGGCCTTTGGCTGCGCACCGGCCGCGAGGTGTTCAAGCGGCTCTACCTGCACTGGGTGAAGATCTTCGCCCTCGCCTTTGCCATGGGCGTGGTGTCCGGCGTGGTCATGTCCTACCAGTTCGGCACCAACTGGTCCGTCTTCGCCGACAAGACAGGCTCCGTCATGGGCCCGCTGCTCGGCTATGAAGTGCTGACCGCTTTCTTCCTCGAGGCGACTTTCCTGGGCGTGATGCTGTTCGGCTGGAACAAGGTGGGTAAGAAGCTCCACTTCATCGCGACCTGCGCCGTCGCCGTCGGCACCTCGATTTCAGCCTTCTGGATCCTCTCGGCCAACAGCTGGATGCAGACCCCCGCGGGCTTCGCCATCGATCCGGAGACCGGCAACTTCTACGCCACGGACTGGCTGGCCGTGATCTTCAACCCCAGTTTCCCGTCGCGCTATGTCCACATGATGTTGGCGGCGTTCGTCACCACGGCGGCGGTGATCCTTGCCGCCGGGGCCTGGCAGATGATCCGCCGGCGCATGTCAGAGCCGACGAAATGGCAGACCCGCATGGCGGCAGGCACGCTGGCCGTGCTCATGCCCCTGCAGATCTGGGCCGGGCACTGGTCTGGCGAGGTCGCCCACGAATACCAACCTGCCAAGATCGCGGCCATGGAAGGCTGGTGCGAGACGAAGGAGGTGCAAGGCACCGTTCTGGTCGCCTGGCCCGCCGACAATGAATGCGGCCTCAATGGCGTGACCATCCCTGCCACCAGCCCGATCCTGTTTGCGACAGCACATGGCGAACTCGAGGGCCTAGATGCCTTCGCCGAAGACGAGCGCCCGCCCCTCTGGATGGTGTTCTGGAGCTTCCGCATCATGGTTGGTGCAGGCCTCGCCATGCTGGCCCTCGGTTTCTGGGGCGTTTGGAAATGGTATCGCGGCAGCATCGATAAGCCTGGCTTGTTTCACTGGCTGGCGGTCCCGTCAGGCACGCTGGGCTTTATTGCCGTTCTGACCGGATGGATCACGGCCGAGGTCGGACGCCAGCCCTACACGGTCTACGGCTTCCTGCGCACAGCCGACAGCCTTGCGCCAGTCACGGCGGGCCAGGTCGCCACTTCGCTCCTCGTCTTCATGGTGGTCTACGCCATCGTGTTCACCGCGGGCGTGGTCTACATGGCGCGCATCGCGACCCGCGGATTCGGCGATGATCCAGCGCCTTCTCCGGAAGACAAACGCCGCGCGCCTGGGACACCGCTCGGCGCGGTCGATGAGCCGGCCAAGATATCCGGCGACATCGTGGCCGCAGAATAGGAGCGCGCAATCATGGAACTCGACCTTCCTCTCATCTGGGCAGTCCTGATCGCGGTCGCTGTCATGATGTACGTCCTGCTCGACGGCATGGACCTTGGCGTCGGCATGCTGAGCTTCTTCGCCAGCGACACCGACGAGCGCAACATGATGACCGCCACGATCGAGCCGGTCTGGGACGGCAACGAGACCTGGCTGATCCTCGGAGGTGGCGGCCTGTTCGCGGCTTTCCCCCTAGCCTACGCCATCATCATGCCTGCGGTTTACCTGCCTGTCCTCGTCATGCTCGCGGCGCTGATCTTCCGCGGCGTGGCCTTCGAATTTCGTCACAAGGCCGTTCGCAGGACCACGCGCCTGTTCTGGAATGGCGCCTTCTATGGCGGATCACTCACCGCCGCCTTCAGCCAGGGGCTGATCCTTGGCGCCTTCATCTCGGGCTTTGAGACCGATGGGCGGAATTTCGCGGGCGGTGCCTTTGACTGGCTCACACCCTTCGCCCTGTTGACCGGCGTGTCCGTGACGGTCGGGTATGTCCTGCTTGGTGCATGCTGGCTCATCCTCAAGACCGAAGGCGAGTTGCAGGAAAAAGCAAAGCGGTACGCCCTGTATGCGTTGGCAGGCGTGTCAGTTTGTTTCGCCTTGGTCAGCCTGGCTACGCTTTCGGTGGACCCGCGTGTAACCGAGCGCTGGGGTGTTTCGATGTCCGAACTTGACCTCGGCAAGCTCATCCCTCTGAGCCCAGTGCCGCTCGCAGGCCTCGCGCTCACGGCTTGGCTGGCGCGGGACCTGATGCGGATTGGCTCAGCCAAGGCGGGCCCTGACTGGCGGCCTTACCTCCTCGCCGTCGGGATCTTCCTGACCGGCTATATCGGCCTCGGCATCAGCCTGTTCCCCTGGCTCGTGCCCTTCGAGTTCGACATCTATGAGACCGCAGCGCGCGACAATGCCCTTGGCCTGATGCTGGTCGGCGCAGGCATCATGCTGCCGACCATTCTGCTCTACACCGCCTATGTCTACTCGCTGTTCTGGGGCAAGGTGAAACCGGGAGACGGATACCATGCCTGATGGATTCCTGGAGCCAACGCCGCCACCCGAGGGCAAGGACACCGAACAACCGCTGGCCAAACGTCTGACCTGGTTTTTCGGCATCAGCCTCATCAGCGCGGCCATCGTCATCATCGCGGCTTATGCGCTGCGCAGCCTGCTTTTCCTGGAATAATGCCATGTCCGACCAAGACCAGACCAACGATTGGAACGGGGAACCGTCGGCAAAACGGAGCAAGGCTTTGCCTGCTTTCCAGCGCCGCGTTGATCGCAGCGGACAGCCTGTCCAAAGCCACAGAGAAAGCCGTACATAATGTTCATCAAATCCATTCTCACCGCGATCGCGGCTGTAGGTCTCACAGCTTGTGCGACCGCATCCCCGCTGGCGAATTCACCTGAAACGGAAAGACCAGAGGCGATGCTGACAATCATCACGAGCGCCGATCCCGAGACACAATTGATGGCGCTTGTCCTGACGCGCAGCGCCATGGAAGCCGGCGAGCGCCCGCACATCCTCTTGTGCAGCGCTGGCGGCGATCTCGCCCTCAAGGATGCGCCCGCAAGCGCCACCGCGCCGCTTCAGCCCAAAGGTGCCAGTCCGCAGGGTCTCCTGAAAATGCTGATGGCAGGTGGCGTCAGTGTCGACGTCTGCGCCATCTATCTGCCCAACCGTCCTTTCGGACCAGAAGCGCTGCTGGACGGCATCGGCGTCGCCCAACCTGATGACATGGGCGCACGCATCGCCGCACCCGGCGAAACCATTTTGAGCTTCTGATCGGCATGGGCCGGCTATCTTCCGTTCTGCTGCTAGGTGTCGTCGCGGGTGTAGCGGCGACCCTCGCCTGGACCCATCAGGGCACCCCGCAGCTGACGACGGTCACGCCCGAAACGGCATACTTCGAAGATGGCCGGACGCCGATCGCGTTCACGACTGAAGAGCGCGAGCATATCCGGTCAGAAATGCTCGCCTTCCTGCAAGGCGCTCAGTCGATTTCGTACGGGCTTGCCGAACAGGACCGTAGACTGATCGGCGAGGCAGCCCGCGCGCTGTCGCCCGGCGCGGGCGATCCGATCGGGGCCAGTATCAGGGCGAAAGCCCCGGAAGGATTTGTCAGCTTGTCGCGCGGCCTACGCAGCGATTTCGGCCAACTCGCCACGCTCTCCGATACAGCCGATTTCTCCGATCTGCAGCTTCAATTCTCGGCCACCATGAGCCGCTGCGTCGCTTGTCATGGCACGTATCGCAGCCAGAGAGACTAGCCATTGCAAAATTCGATCGAAACCAGCTTGGTTTCAATGAGCGGCTCAGTTTCTAATGCCCCGTCTGAGACCATTAGAGCCTTGCGCATTGCACTGCGACGGACCCTATCTGAGCGGCACGTAGTCAAAATCGAAGCCGAAGGCGCGGGGAGAGACGGTTTTCAGGGCATGTTCGGTGCGATAGTGCGCCGGGCAACCGATAGCGAACACGCTGACCCGCTGGCCATAGCGCAAGCGCTCGGCATTGATCGGTTGGGCGGTTTCGAAATCGAGTATGGTGATCAGGTCCGGCACCGAAGCGAGAACGGCCTCGCCCTTGCGCGCGGTGAGATACTCGTTGCGGATGTCGATGACGAGTGGCGCGCTGCCATCATCGGAAAGGGGTGAAACCACCGCTCGGCCAACATCATAACCGCCCTGAACACTGGTCGATACGTCGGAAACGATGCCGCTGTAGAGGCTCCTGAACGCGCCGTAGATGGAGGGCGCGAACACTTCCGCAAGTCTTTCGGTGCGCTCCTGGGCGGTGCCATCACCGTCGCGCAGCGCGTTGCCGAGGGCGATTGAGAGCGACACGGTCTCAGGCACGATACAAGCCTTCATCTCAGCGCCTGTCATCTGGAACTCTGCGCTTAGCGCCATGCCGCCGCGTTCCAGCGCAAAGGCGCGGATCAGCGGCTCGTAGGCTTCGGTCGTCTCGGCCTCGATCAATTCGGCCTCGCCGCGATAGTCCAGCGCGACAGCGGGCGTCGGCGCGATCCCGGCCAGGGCGTAAGTCATCATGGTCGCCTCTGGCAGGGCGCGGCCCATCCCATCTCCGTCGATGACAGGAATGCCGTTGGCGGCGGCGGCCACGATGGGGATCAGGGAGTTGCCGCCGCCAATCTCGAAAGAGACCACGGCGTCTACCCTGCGCCCGGTCAGGCGCTTATAGGCGTCGAGCACCGCGATGCTTTCATCCACGGAGGGAAGCAATTCGAGGCTTGTTGTGGGAGCGCCCACCGCACCTACGGCAACGACCAGCGCGTCATCGGCGATCTCATCGGGCGCCAGCAGCTCTGCAGGGCCATACTGGCGCAGGCCCTCGCAGGCGCTGAGATAGGTGAGGTGCGGATCGCCGCCCCCGCCTGTGGCGAGGAAGGCCGCCCCTGCTGACAGGTCTGCCAGGTCATCGACGCCAAGTTTCATCGCTCGCCTCCATGTGCGGACGTCAGCGAGGCAACATCACCCACAACCTTCACCCGGATACGGGCAGCACCGTCGTCCATGTAAGGAATGACGGTCTCTTCCATATCTGTCGTGCGAATGGATGCGGGCACCGCGCCAGCCGAAACCGCCACCTCGGTGGCCGCCTGCTTCACTTCTTCCAGCGCCGTCTCGCGCGGCGTCTCCGCGTAGTTCACGAAGCGCTCGGCTTCGCCGCCAATCAGCGCAATCGACGCGCCGATGGCGTTGGCGACGCCGCTGTTTTCCGGGCGATGGACCTCGGACGCGCCTGCGAGCTTATCTGGCGCCAGGATGGCGCCGCCGCCGACGAGGATGACGGGCACAGGCTCCTGGCTGGTCTTCATGGTGCGCAGACCGTCCTCCAGGATGGTCTGGATGGTGGCGAGCGCTGTCTGGACGAGACCTGTCGGCAAGTCCGCCACCTGTGACCGGTCGCCCACATCGGCTCGGCCCGCAGCGACGATGATGTCGGTCGCCGTGAGGGTGTCCCCGCCAAACACTAGCGCCCTGGTCACAAGGTCATGGCCGACCGATTGGGGGCCAATCTTGCGGCCCCCGTCGAGCACGAGGCTGCCACCGCCCAGGCCGATGGCCTGCACGTCCGGCATACGGAAGTTCGTCCGCACACCGCCAACCTCGACCACCATATTGGACTCGCGTGGGAAACCGCCCTTCAGCACGCCAATGTCGGACGTCGTTCCGCCGATATCGATCACGATGGCGTCTTGCAGCCCTGTGAGCTTTGCCGCACCGCGCAGGGAGTTGGTCGGCCCGGAGGAGAAGGTGAGCGCCGGGAACTCGCGCACGAACTCCGTCTGCATAAGCGTGCCGTCATTCTGGCTGACATAGACAGGGCAATTGAGGTCGAAGTCTTCGGCCGCCTGCTCGAAGGCATCAACCACGCGATCGGCAAAGCTGAGCAGCGCAGCGTTCAGCAGCGCGGCGTTCTCTCGCTCGAGCAAACCGACACGGCCAATGCGGTGAGACAGCGTCAGTTGCACGCCCGGAATCGCTGCGCGCAGGCGCTCTGCCACATGATGCTCGGGCGCCGCGTTCATGGGCGAAAAGGCCGATGTGATCGCGGCGGTTTTCAGACCTCTTGATTGAAGGTCTGCGATCACGGCATCGATTTCGGCTTCGTCAATCTCTGACAGGGGCTGTCCATCATAGAGATATCCGCCGTGAAGCATGTGAATACTGTCGCCAAGCGCGCCTGACAGATCGCTGGGCCAGCCCAGTTTCGGCGGCAGGCCGCGACCTGATGGCAAGCCGAGACGGATCGCGGCGACCTCGGACAGGCCCCGGCGCTCAATCACCGCATTGGTGAACTGTGTGGTGCCGATCATCACAGCCTCGATCGCCCGCATGTCGGTGCCTTCACCGCGCAGGTGATCGAGCGCGGCGCGGATGCCGGTGATGATGTCCGAACTGGTGAGCGCCTTATGGGCCAGACGCACCGTGTCGCCGTCCATGACGACCGCGTCGGTGTGCGTGCCGCCGACATCGATGCCGATTCTCACGTTTCCGCTCCCGCAGGTGCGCGCCGTTGACGGTCGCCCCAGGAGAGCGGCGTGTAGATCAGCGCCGACAGGATCGCCGCATCAAGCGCAGCCATCCCCGTGATCGAAGGGATGATGCCCTCGGACATAAGCACCGCGATGATCGCGCCCACCCCCCAGCTGAGAAACGCCTTCAGATTGATCGCAGCGTTGTTTGCGAGCGTTTCGATCCGGTAGGCGGCTGGGCGAATGAGGAAGAAGTCCACCACCAGAACGCCGGCGACGGGAACGAAGATCACCGACAGATAGAAGATAAAGGTCACGAAGTGGTCGAGCAGGTTGAGCGCACCCGCCACAATCCCCGCTACGCCAAGCAAAAGCGTCAGCGTCACCGTCGGAACCCTCGGATAGGTCGCCTTGATGCCCAGCACGGCACTGTAGAGATTCAGGGAATTCAGCACCCAGCTGCCAGCGATCACGATGATGAACGCGCCAAGGCCCAGCCCGATATTGACCATCAGGTCGATGATCTCGGTCTCGCCCGTCGCCCCACCGGCAAAGGCGGCCGCGCCCATCACCAACAGTTGGACCACGATGTAGGAGAAGAAGGCGGTGTAGACCGCGCCTGACCAATGCCTGGCAAACCGTGTGATGTCCGGCAGGATGATTGCACCGATAATGATCGCGCCAACCACCGCGGACACGCCATCACCTAGCGACAGCGAGCCATTCGTCTCGCTGCTGAAATAGCCCGACAGCCCCTGCAGTTTCGCCGACTGATAGATCAGCAGCACGGTGACAAGCGCCAACACCGGCACAAGCCAGACCGAGAGCCGGTTGATCGCCTTGAAGCCCACCAGCGTGGTGAAGGTCATCGCGGCGCTGGCGATCGCCATCCACACAATAGGTGGAAGCGAGCCGCCGAACACGGTCTGCGAGAGCCCGTCTGCCGCCTCCGCGAACAGGTTGATGTTCACGCCAAACCATCCCAGCAGCGAGATCGCAAAGGCGATGTTGACCAGACCCGCGCCGCGATCACCGAACGCCACCCGCACGAGCAGGTATGAGCTCATATGCGTCAACGCGCCGACCGCGCCCATGAGCGATCCCACAATAAAAATGATCAGCGAGCCGAGCAGCAATGCCAAGGCCGCGCTGAGCGGTGTCATGTCGCGGTAAAGCTCAAGCCCGGTAATGAAGGTAGGAAGGGAAAAGGCCACCATCGCGGCGACGGACGCAATGCGGGGCCAGGCGACGCGCTGGTCTTTGCCTATGGCGACCGCTGCAAATTCATTCGATGTTTCCAAGACTTATTCCTTGGTGGCCGCGGCACAGTGATGTGACCAAGGCCGGGCATTGTCCAGCGCAATCATGAGTGTGCAAGATCACCGAGCGCGTCCTTCAGGCCGTCGAGCGCGCCGCCATAGCGCTTCCAACGCCCTATCGAACCGCTGTAGAGAGGTTGGCGCACCTGGACCGAACTTGCGGTGGAGACCGGCGCGGCGTTCTCATGGAAGCGCAGGCACGCATCATCCCAGTCCAGCTCGCAAAACTCGAGCAACCGACGGGTTTCGCGCTCCTGTTCAAACACCACGTCTTCGTAGCGCACCTCTATGAAACGGTTGGCCGGGAGGGCTTCCCGCCAGTGAGCCATCAGCGCATCGAATGCGCGGTAGTAGGCCGCCGTGTCGGCCAGGTCGAAGGTGTAGTTGTAGTAAGAAAATCCGGTCGAAAAGAGCTGGCGATAGTTCGACAAACAGCTGTCCATGGCGCCGCGGCGCAGCGCGACGATCCGTGCATTTGGCAGGGCGCGGTGTATCAGTCCTGCGTAGAAGAAATTGAGAGGCATCTTGTCGGTGAAACGCGGGGCGCCGCGCGCGAGGGAGGCGGTGGCGTCAATGTAGTCGCGCCCAATTGCGGCGAGGTCGAGGCCCTGCGCCGCCTGCAGTGTCTCCTCATCCAACACCAGATTAGAGGGCGATCCCGCCGCGTGCTTGATGAGGCCGGCGAAGGTGTTCAGTTCGCCTGCCGACGTCACTTGCGAATGGCTCGACAGAATTCGATCTACGAGTGTCGTGCCTGTGCGCGGCAGACCGATGATGAAGATCGGCGCGGCATCAGAAGCGTTGGCCGCGGGCCGGTTTGGTCGATCAGTCGTGCGTTTAGCCGCGTCGAACAGGGCCAGGTCACCAGAAACATCGTAGGCCAGCCCTGACCGTTTGAGCGTTTTCGCCCGTTTCAGCCACTCCAGGCTCTGTTCGTAGGCGCCGAGGTCCTCATGGGACTTGGCGAGGGCGTGGCCGAAGTGGAGCCTTGCGTCCGCCTGGTCCTCATGGTGTGCGAACAGGCCTTCCAACGCGGCAAGACGGTGGGTTTCGGTCGTTTGTTTGGACAGTGAGACCAGTGACGACCAGGCCCGGAAATGGGCCGGCTCGCGCTCCAGCGTCGCAAGGTAGGCGGCCTCAGCCCCTTCAAAATCGCCGATGAACTGGCGCGAGGACCCCAGATTGTAGTGAAAGTTCGCCGGCCGCGGATCGAGCGATACAGCCTTTTCAAACAGCGGGATCGCGCGCTCGTGAAATCCGGTTCGGCTGAACACCACGCCGAGCGTATCTGCGGTGTGGGCATCCATCATGGAAAGGGCACTTGCCGCCTCCGCGATGGCGCACGCCTCAGCCTGCTGGTTCAGCAGCGTGAGTGCGCGCGCCTGATGGGCACGATAGAGTGAACTGCCCAAATCAAAGGCAGAGGCGCTTTCGAACAAGGAGGCGGCTTTGACGACATTACCATGGTCGATGGCGATAATGCCCAGCAGGAAATAGGGGACGGGATCTTCCACATTGCGCTTGATCATCTCAATAGCGCGGGCATGAACGTCCTTGTAATCGCGCCTCGAAAGTTTTTTTAACCCGTCTTCGAGGGCGGGATTATGAATGTGACTGTTTTGCATCAGCACCGATCCTACCGTCCCAGATCAACATTTCCATATTGACTTTCCACCTTCACACCGCAGGAATTTCGGAAAGTGACGCTTATTTTGTCAGGTGTCACGGGGCCGTGGGCGTCCGGCCGATGGGAAACACGGATGACGGACCCGGTCTTCGGGTAGCCGACCGAAGACTTTGGAGATGACAGATGAAGAACCGGATTTGCATGTCCGCCTTGCGGGCATCGGTCAGCGTCGCTGCACTCTGCGCGCTGGGCGTGCCAATCACCCAGATCGCTGTTGCACAGGAAAATGCTGACGAAGCTGTCGCCGTTCAGGACACCGTTTTTGTCACGGCAACCCGCCGGGAAGAGTCCGTTCAGGACATTCCGATCAATATTGCGGCTGTCGGCGGGGACCAGATTGAGCAGCAGGGCTTTGGAGATATCTCGGAGCTGGCAGCCTTCGTGCCGGGGCTGAACATCTCTGACCAGGGCGGGCGTGACGGCAACAGGATCGTCGTACGCGGCCTCAACGCGGAACCCCTCCAGAATGCGTTCGGACAGGCCGATGGCGGCGGAACGGTCGCGACCTATGTGGGCGATATCCCTCTTTTCGTCGATCTGCGCCTGAACGATCTGCAGCGTGTCGAGGTCCTGCTTGGGCCGCAGGGCACGCTCTATGGCGCCGGAACGATGGGCGGTGCGATCCGGTACATCCCAAACAAGCCGGACTTCACTGAGCGCATGGTGGAAGTGCGCACCGACATTTACGCCTACTCCGAAGGCGATGGCATCAGCTCAGACACAGGGGCCACGTTCAACCTTCCGCTCTCAGACCAGTTTGCCATCCGCGGTTCGGTCGACTTTCTCGATGATCAGGGATTCATCGACTATCCCTTCGTGGTTCAGGAGGTCGGCGTCTCCAATCCCGATCCGGACTTCAATGATCCTGCCGACGTGGCGGCAAACCTGAGCCCGCGCGAAGACGTCAACACCGAAGAGACTGTATCGGGCCGCATCGCCGCGCGTTGGCAGCCTATCGACGCGATCGACGCGACGCTGACCTACTACTATCAGAAACAGGAAAATGGCGGTCGAAACACCTCCGGGCGCCGCGGCATCCTGCAGACCGATGACTATGAGTCGGCCCAGCGCGTGCTCGAACCCAATGAGCGCGAGAACCAGCTGCTTGCGCTCGAAATCGTTGCCGATCTCGGCTTCGCGGAACTCACCTCGGCCACGGGCTGGGGCGAGACCACGGAAAACGGCCAGCGCGATCAGACAGATCTGCTGATCACGCTGGAATACAGCTACGAGACCTTCCCCAACTTCACCGCCTTCACCTTCGAAGACGACAAGACGGAAGTGTTCAACCAGGAGCTCCGGCTCGTCTCCACGGGGGACTATCGTTACAATTGGATTGTCGGCGCGTTCTACAATGAGAACACCTACAATGGTCTCTCGTCGGAATTTGCGCCCAATTACCTGGGCTTTTTCGACCTCGCCGAACCGCCAACCGGAGCCCTTGAGTACTTCTCCGCAGATCGACAGGAGCTCGAAGAGTTCGCCGTGTTCGGTGAATTCGGCTACGACATCACCGACCAATGGGACGTGACAGTCGGCGCGCGGTTCTACGACTACACGTTCCAGACCGGCAACGTTACGGAGTTCCCGTTCGTGCCGGTTCTTTTTGGCGGGGATTTGGTTCAGTCGGTGTGGACCCTGGGTCAGAACGAAGCCAACGTCGCCCTGGATCCCACGACCCTCCAGGAAGAAGATGGCGTCCTGTTCAAGATCAACACGTCCTATGAATTCGACAATGGCACCCTGGCCTATGCCACCTTCAGCCAGGGCTACCGGGTTGGCGGGCGAAACGCAGGTGCGCCATGTCCGGAGTTCATGGTTGGCTCGCCCCAGGGGCTTTGCCTGTTGTCGGCGGGTCAGCAGTTTGGGCCAGATCCTGTCAGTGACGTCCGCCAGATTGATGAGCAGGAATATGTCGCCGACACGGTAGACAATTATGAAGTCGGGCTGAAAACCACCTGGTTGGACGGCGCCCTGATCGTCAACGGATCCGTGTTCTTCATGAAATGGCAGGATCCGCAGCTGTCGGCCACGTCGGTCAATGCTGGAACATCTATCTTCGTCAACGCTGGGGAGGCCGAGACCAAGGGTCTCGACCTGGCTGGCTCCTGGCAAGTGAACGACGCCTTCAACCTCAGGGGCACCTTCTCCTATGTGGACGCTGAACTGACCGAGGACGTACCCGATCTCGTGACGACAATTTCGCCGCCGGGCTTCGGCACCGTTTTCGAAGCCGGCCAGTCTGGAGACCGTCTGCCGGGATCTCCCGAAACCCAGTTCTCGGTGTTCGGAAGCTATGTCTGGTCACTTCCCAATGGGAACGATCTGCTTCTCGATGGCGGGTATGCCTGGCAAAGCGATGTTCTTGATGAGGCCGGGGCACGCGGCGACAGCCTCACCTTGCCGAGCTTTGGACGTGCCAATGTTGCGCTGACCTATCAGACAGATCGCTGGTCAGCCCAGGCCTATGCCGACAATTTGTTCGACGAATTGTCGGAAACCAGCGTCGCGGCCAATGAATTGTTCAACCAGAATGTTCTTGGAGCCAATGTGCGATCCTTCCGCACGAACGTGCTGCCACCGCGTACCGTCGGCGTGCGGTTGAAGTACCGTTTCGAATAATGTCCCCGCGAGGCCCGGGCGAACCTCGTCCGGGCCTGGCACCCTTTTGGGAGGCGTGTCTTTGACCAAGCCTGAACTGGGAGGCCGCGATCTGGGCGCCCTGCTCAAGAGCATGTCGCCTCGCCTCCACCCGGAAACGTTCGTGTTCGCGATGTTGCCCAAAGGTGCTGGTGCGGAGCTGGCATCGCTGGCTCCAGACGCGGTGATGGTGTTTCAGGAGGCCGAGGGCACAACGCTGATCGTCCCGCAATCCTGCGTCACTGGACGCGATATCCCCCACGCATTTCCCTGCCGCATGATCACGTTGGAGGTTCACTCGGCCCTCGACGCCGTGGGATTCATCGCCGCGGTCGCCGCCGCATTGTCGGAAAGCGGGATCAGCACAAACCCCGTCTCCGGATTTTATCATGACCACCTGTTTGTCCCCGCAAACGACGCCGACGCGGCAGTCGCGATCCTGCAAACGCTCTCAGAGCAGACTGTCTGACCGCCAGGAGGCTTGTAGCAGGCTATTCATTCAACGCCCGTAACACTCCGCCAATGCGACGGCGTCTGGTTTTCGACGCCGAGATACCGACCCGTGCCGTCGACCGTTTCATGGAGAAGCGCGAGACCGCTTTGCGTCCCAGCGATCTTCAGACGCACACGGATCACCCAAACCCCTTGGGATGCTAGCAGCGCCTTCAGCCTGAACCGTCAGCCCAGTTGCTAGGTTTCCACGCCCAGCTTTCCGGATCGCAGAGCTTATGGTCCTTCGTCGGTTGCCTTTCGATGATGCTACCATCCAGCCAGCAGGCTGAAACTTGTCGTGTCTCTTATCGCGCCCTCAGCCGGCCGGTGAAGCTCTGACGAAAGGCTCGACCTCGCCGGAAACGGTCAGAGGGTTGACCTGCTTCAGCGTCTCATTTGGGGCGAGTTTAAAGCCGCCGCGCCGGCCCAGCGTGCGTCAACAGCATATCGACCAGCTGCGACCTGCGAGGTTTGAATTCTCATTCCGGCTTCGCGGCAAATGACTTCCGCAGCGGCAATATCCCAAAGGCCACACCCGTTCTCGACATAACCGCTCAATCGACCAATCGCAGACATGGCGAGTGAAAACACAGCACATCGATATCTCACAACAGAGTACCCCTCTTCACGGAAGACTTGCGCTCGCGCATCAGTTTCAGGTCCCGTTTCGAAGTCGTTTTCTCCGAGGGCCAGAATTTTCACGGGCGAGATGTGACGGACCTTTGTCGCGTCCGTATTGTTGATCCGCAGGCCCTGCTGATCGCCCGCGGAAAGGGTCAATTGTAAGTCTGGCAACGCGATCGCGCCCAGCATGGACCGACCATTCTCAATATAGCCTATGGAAATACCCCAGATCGGAAGTCCGAGAACAAAATTCGACGTGCCGTCTATCGGGTCGATTGCCCATCCGGTTGCATCGGTCCCAAGATCGCCTCCCAGTTCCTCACCAATGACAGGCTGACCGGGGAAACACTTCGCGAGCTGATCTCGCACGAACGTCTCGATTTCTACATCGGCATTGGACGCGAATTGCCCGGCCGATTTTTCGTCGATCAACAGTTTGCTTCGGTTCTCACTCCATCGCGAACCAATCTTTGTGGCGGCTCCAATGATCCGCTCCAGATCCTCAAGCGACGCGTGCAATGTCATATCTATACCTCCA
Organism: Pseudomonadota bacterium; assembly: GCA_038527085.1. Lineage (GTDB taxonomy): Bacteria > Pseudomonadota > Alphaproteobacteria > Caulobacterales > Hyphomonadaceae > UBA5336. The sequence continues at coordinate 14,524 of JBCBGD010000014.1, forward strand.
GAAACGAGGATGCTGACATCTCAGGCGTTTCGCCACCCGATTTTTGCGACTACGAGAAGTGTTCAAACTCAGCGGCCGGTCTGGGCCATCTCCTTTCGGAGCCGACCTCGATTTCCAAGGTCTCAGAATGCGCGCTCAGCCGGCAGCTTGTTGGTCTGACTGTGCGTCCGTCAGAAGCAGGTCTTTGAGATCGCTTCGAGCTTCCTCGGAAAGGCGGGCCTCGAACAGGGAAAAGCACTGCAAGAGCGCGCTTCGGACGGCGCCGGCTTTTGGTCCGCTGTCCCGGCCAAGCTCTCGAAGAAACTCGAGGTGAAAGCGCAATCCGATCGTGGTGTTGAAGACGAGCGGGTCAAGCTCTTCATCGGATAGGTTCAGAAGACCTGCCGCGCGCATCGCCTCATAGAACGCACGGAACTGCGCCATAACATCGGAATAGATCTTCGCGAGGGCCGCCTCGAGTGCGGGGCTGTGCTCGCCATAGGAGGCCTGGTCCCGGAACATGAAACGAAAATCGCGGATCTCGTCGGCGATCGTGCGCAGGAGATGCGCGAAACCTTCCAGTTCGCGCCCCGCTTCCGGCCAGATCGTCCGCCTGTACTCGATGCGCTCAATATAGGCCTTGTTCAGCGCTTCAAGCAGCGCGCGCTTGTCGTTGAAATGGTACCAGAGATTGCCCTTTGCGATCCCGGCCTCGCCGGCGAGATCGGCCAGTGAGACGTTGCCAAAGCCCTGTTCGTTGAACACGCGCAGGGCGGTCTCCACGATCTTCTCCCGTGTTCCTGCAGCCACACGCACCTCCTCGGTTCATTTTCAGTCTTGCATTCAATGGCGGTTTAATCCAGAGATTAGGCCAATCGGCCTAAATCAAAAAGAATGCCGACATGTCTTCGGGGAGGAAGAGTATGAGCCAAAAGAAAATCCTGTGAGCCGCTGCCGCGAGCAGCGCCATTGCCGCCGCTGCCCTGTCACAGCCCGCACTTGCGCAGGAAGAGGGCGATGATGATCGCCGCCTGTCTACGGTGACTGTCACGGCCCAGGCGCGCGAGCAGAGCCTGATCGACGTTCCCGTCTCCGTGGCTGTCGTCGACGGCGTCACGCTGCAAGCCGACAATCTGCAGAAGCTTGAGGACATCCAGTATGCCGTCCCGAACTTCACGCTGACCGAGACCGGTATCGCCACCAACATCTTCATCCGCGGCATCGGGTCGGGCGTGAACCAGGGGTTCGAGCAGTCCGTCGGCATGTATGTTGACGGCATCCACTACAGCCGCGCCCAGCAGACCCGCGCACCCTTCCTCGACATTGAGCGCGTTGAGGTCCTGCGCGGTCCCCAGTCCATCCTGTTCGGCAAGAACTCCGTGGCGGGCGCGCTGTCGATCACGACCGCCAAGCCAACGGATGCCTTTGAGGGTTCGGTGATGGCATCCTACGAATTCGAGGCAGAGGAGTTCATCACCGAAGGCTACATCTCCGGTCCGCTATCAGACTCGGTGCGAGGGCGCCTGGCACTTCGCTATCGCGATCTTGGTGGATACGAATTCAATCTGCGCACCAACGAGGACAATCCCCAGCGCGAAGACATCACGGCGCGCGGTACGCTCGAGATCGACCTGACTGAAAACCTCATGGCGACGCTAAAGGCCGAGATTTCAGACTTCGACGTGGTGGGACGCAACGGCGAGAACTTTGTGTCCGATCCTGTCGCCGCGGGCCCCTTTGCCGGGCTCACCTATGGGCAAATCCTCGCCAACGTGTTCGGCCAGGATCCGTCGGTGCTCGACGAAGTCCAGGACGGGCGCCGGGCGGCGACAGACGAATTCTCCAACAACGAACTGCAAACCTATATGGCGCGGTTCGACTGGGCGCTGGGCGACTACGACTTGCAGGCGACGACCGGTTTTTCGACCTTCGAATACGACGAGAACTGCGATTGCGACTTCACAGGTGCAGACATTTTCAGCGCAGGCCTGCAGGAAAGCTACGACCAGTTCAGCCAGGAAATCCGCCTGCTCTCGCCAGAATATGATGGCTACGACTACATTGTTGGCGCCTACTACCAGACCACCGAACACGACTATAACGACTCAATCGACGTGCCCGGAAACTCGGTTCTGGTGCCTGCTGTGAACGGCCAGGCGCCCGGCTTCGGCGATCTTGTCGCCAATACGCGGGCCGCGCGCTCGGCCAATGTCGACGCTGACGTCTATTCGATTTTCGGACAGTTCAACTGGCGCTTTGCGCCGGACTGGACGCTGCAGCTTGGCGGCCGCTACACGAACGAAGAAAAAGATGGTGACCGGACGATGGTCATCGAAGCGATCGACGGCAGCGCCCTGCCCATGGCCCAGGCCGCCGCGCCGCTTGTCTATGCGAACCTGTTCGGCATCACCTCGGAAAACCTGGCCGGGCTCGGGCCACAGGGTCAGTTCTTCCTCGGCCAGCTCGGTTCGTTGCCCGTGACCGGCTCGCGCAGCGAAGATCAGTTTTCGCCAGATGTGAAACTGCAATGGGACGTCACCAATGATCACATGCTTTATGCGTCCTGGGCCCAGGGCTTCAAATCCGGCGGCTTCGACTTCCGTGCCAACAACCGCGCGCAATTCGCGACGATCGAAGACTCATTTGAGTTCGATGACGAGCAGGCAACAAACTATGAGCTTGGCGGCAAGTTCCGCTTTGGCGGAACAGCCGACCTGAATGTTGCAGCCTTCTTCACCGAATTCGAAGACCTGCAGATTTCGATCTTCGACGGCATTCTCGGCTTCAATGTCGGCAATGCCGCATCAGCTGAGGTCATGGGGCTGGAACTCGACGGGCGCTGGGCACCGACCGATCACCTGACGCTGTCTGGATCGCTCGCTTTCACGGATTTCGAGTTCACAGATTATCCAAATGGCCAGTGCTTCTTCGGCCAGACCCCGGATTCGGACATTGATGGTGACGGCACACCTGACCTCTGCGACTACACAGGCAACTCCAACCAGCTTGTCTCCGATGTCCAGGGCACCTTGGCCGCGGACTTTACCTATCCGGTGTTTGGCTCCTACGTGTTCGATGCGGGTGCGGATGTATTCTTCACCAGCGAGTATGACGCCGCCCCGACGTTCGATCCCGACGCCAAGCAAGGCGGCTACGAACTCTTCAACCTGCGTCTCGCGATCTCGCCAGACGATGGCCGCTGGCAAATCGCTGTTCTCGGCAAGAACCTCTTTGACGAGCAGCCTTTGCAATATTCCGGCGCGCTGCCGCTTTCCGGGGGCACGTTCGGGGCCAATGCGGACAATGGCCGCTTCCTGCAAGGGCGCCAGATCGCGCTCCAGGGCCGTTTGAACTTCTAGCGGAAGGTGATTGCCATGGGCGGTTTGAAAACACTGCTGACAGCCGCCCTCGGCGGATCGATTCTCATCGGCGCATGCGCGCAAATGCCGAGCGCGCAGGAGGCCAGTGAAGAGGCGTTCCAGAAGGTCAGTCCAAAGCTCGTCGAGTACCAGGAACGCTACGAGCCGGCCCTCGTTCAGGCGAGCCCTAGAGTCCATGCCGCCTTCGCCTATGACTACGCCAACTACGGCTACATCGAAGGCGATGATGGCGTGATCGTCGTGGACACAGGCTGGTTCCCGGACCAGGCGCGCCGTAGCATGGCAGACTATCGGGCGCTGACCGACAAGCCGGTTGTCGCCGTGATCTACACGCACCTTCACCCAGATCACTATGGCGGCGCGTCCGGTCTGCTCGCCGAAGAAGACTTCGATGGCCCCATTTATGGGCCCGAAGGCTGGGACAGGTGGTTCCGCGAAAGCTTCTCCAGCATTCGACCTGAACTCTATCGCCGCATCTACGCGCAGATGGGCATGCTCTTGCCCGAGGGAGAAGACGGAACTGTGGGATCGGGTGTTGGTCCGCGGCCGGCAATCGGCGGGACACCGGCCTTCTCTCACCAGCCGAACGTCGCGATCGGGGAGCACACCATCCTGAACATTTCGGGGGTCGAGATCCACCTGATCCCCACCCCCGGGGATCTGAACGAGCACCTCTACATCTGGTTACCAAATGAGAAGGTCCTGTTTGCCGGGGACGTCATTGCCGGCACCTTTCCCGCGATCGAAACGGTCCGCTTTGAGGCTGGGCGCGACCCCGCCCTCCAAATATCGGCCTATCAGCGGGCCCTCGATCTCGAACCGGACTTCATCATTGGCGGCCATGGACGGCTCCTGACCAGCGCTGAGGACGTGCGCGAGGTGATCGGGGCCTGGCGCGACGTGACCCAGTTCATGGTCGACCAACTCGACCGGGCCTACATCAACGGCCTGTCGGCGGACGACGTCATCGACACGCTGAAACTGCCACCCGCGCTGGCCGACCATCCTGACCTGCAGCTGCACTATCACCGCCTCGAATGGATGATCAAAACCATGCATTTGAAGCGCGCCGGCTTCATCGGTGAAGCGATGGATTACGTCACACTGACCAACAGCGAGGAAGCCGAACGCCTCGTCCCGCTGATGGGTGGACGGGACGCGGTGTTCGATGCTGCTGAAGATGCGCTGGCGGACGAACCGCGCTGGTCCGCGCGGCTTGCGACCTACCTGCTGGAAGTCGACGAGTCCGATGAGGCGGCGCGCGCGTTGCGCCAATCCGCCTTTCAACGAATCGCAGGCACAACGATCAGCGCGAACGAGCGCAACTATCTCCTGACCATCATAAAGGAAGAGCGCGGCGAGATCGACTGGGAGGCGCTGTTCTCAGGGCCCGACCTGCAGATCATCGAGACGCTCGACACCGAAACCGTGCTCGACCTGATGCGCGCGCGCTTCCGCGCTGAGGCGGCTGACGAAGATGCGTTCTCGATCGCGCTCACTGTGTCCGGCGAGGCTGCGCCTCAC
>JBCBGD010000015.1:0-19227 GCA_038527085.1 Pseudomonadota bacterium
GACCACACCATTATCGGCAACACATGCCTCTACGGTGCCACGTCCGGAAGGTTGTTCGCTGCGGGGCGCGCAGGCGTGCGTTTCGCTGTGCGCAATTCAGGGGCCGACGCGGTCATTGAGGGCTGCGGCGCCAATGGCTGTGAGTACATGACCGGCGGCGCCGTCGCGATCCTCGGCGAGGTGGGCGACAATTTCGGCGCGGGCATGACAGGCGGTATGGCGTGGATTTGGGATCCTGAGGGTCGTTTCGGGAAGGTCGCCAATCCTGACAGCATTGATTGGTACCCTGTGAGCGAGATGCCCACCCAACACGTGGCGCGCTTCGAGGCGATGGTCCGAGATCACGCCGCCCGAACTGGATCTACGCATGCCGCTGCCCTGCTCGACGATTGGGAGAAAAACCTCAGCGAAACCCTGATGGTGGTCCCCAAGGAAGTTGCGGATCGGATTTTGAAACCCGCGCCTGTGGAGGAGGTGGCCTAGGCCACCCCTTCACAAAGCCCCCAAAAGGGCAGACATTGGCGCCATGCCCGACAACGCCCATGCACACGCCCACACGCCCTGCAGTCCTGAAGACACTGAAGCCTTCCTCAAGGTTGCCGAGGGCATCGCAGAGGCGCGCGGCCAGCGCATGACGCGTATTCGCCGAAAAGTGCTGCAACTGTTGATCGAGACACCCGAGCCCGCCAAGGCCTATGACCTACTTGAGCGCCTGGATGGTGAAGGCAGCGCGAAGCCACCGACCATCTATCGCGCACTGGATTTCCTCCGGGACCTTGGCCTGGCCCACAAGCTTGAGAGCCTCAACGCTTATGTGGCGTGCGGCCATGCCAGCCACCAACATACAGCCATCTTCCTGATTTGCGAGAAGTGCGGGCGCGCCGAGGAACTGCACTCTGAAACCACAGTGCCTACGCTGGAAGCGGAGGCCAAAGCCGCGGGCTTCAAGCTCTCGCGCGCCGTCATCGAGGCGCGCGGCCTCTGCCGGGTCTGTGCCGCGTGATCACCGCGCTTGATCACGCGGTCCTGATCTGCCCCGATCTCGCGACTGGGATCGCAGATTACATCGCAATATTTGGCAGGGGGCCTGATTGGGTTTCTCGAGACGAGTCTGGAGGTTCAGCTGCGGCACAGTTCCGGACAGAGAACTGCGCAATTGAACTGATGGCGCCTGCGGGCAGCGGACCGGTGGGCGAGCGGCTTCACCAGCTTCTCACTGATGGTGGACCACGTCTCACCAGCCTGGCCTTTGCAACCGGCAATATTTCTGATGCGCACCATACGCTTACGCGGCGCGGCCTGTCGCCTTCAGATGTCGCGATAGGTGGATCGCACAACGCTGAAACCGGTGAAAGCCGTAACTGGAAACGCATCCGCCTTGAGGATCGTGCCTGCGGCGGGATCAAGACCTTTATCCTTGAATGCGAGACGGCGCCAACGGTCCCATCGGTTCCCCAAGGCGCTGTTGCCCGATTGGATCATCTCGTCATCAACACGCCCAATCCGGATCGCGCAGCGGCGTTTTACGGCGCGCGGCTTGGCTTGCGCCTTGCGCTGGACCGCACGGCAGAGCAGTGGAACACCCGGTTTCTTTTCTTTCGGGTCGGTGGGCTGACCCTCGAGGTGATTCATCGTCTCGACCAGAACCATGACACCTGCGGCGATGACTCGCTTTGGGGCATCACATGGGCCGTGGATGACCTTGAGGCTACCCATGCCAGGCTCACCAGCGCGGGCGTCACCGCCTCGGAGATCCGCACGGGGCGCAAGCCTGGTAGCCGCGTCTTCACGGCGAAGTCCCACACATTGGGCGTCCCGACGCTGTTCATCGCCCATGAGCCGCGCTAAACGGGCGCGATGAAACCGTTCACCACTCTCAAGGGCACTGCCGCACCGCTGACCGACAAGGGCCAGCTCATGGCCAATGTCGACACGGACATGATCATCCCGAAACAATTCCTGAAAACGACCACACGGACGGGTTTGGCGAAGGGGCTGTTTCACGAGCTGAAAACCCTGCCTGATGGCAGCCCCAATCCTGAGTTCGTGTTGAACCGAACCGCTTACGCAGATGCGAGCATCCTGATTGCGGGAGAAAACTTCGGTTGCGGCTCCTCGCGCGAGCACGCGCCATGGGCGCTCCTGGATCAGGGGATCACCTGTGTGATCGCGCCGGGATTTGCCGACATCTTCCACAACAATTGCTATAAGAACGGTATCCTGCCCATCGCCCTGCCCGTCGAGGTGTGTGATGCGCTCGCCGAGCAGGCGGGCGGTGCCAACCATGTCTTTGAAATCGATCTGGCCGCCCAAACCGTCACCACGCCCGATGGCACTGTGCACGGCTTCGAGATCGACGAAGGCCGCAAGGCGAATCTTATGGCGGGCCTCGATGAGATCGGCACCAGCCTGAAAGCCGAGGCGGCAATCTCCGAATATGAGAGCCATCGCCGCCTGATGACGCCCTGGCTGGAGCGCACATCATGATCATTGTCGAAGGCTATGTTCGCCTTGCCGATCCAGCTGATCTCGACCGGGTGCGTACCGCGGCCGAAGCGCAAATAACGGCCAGCCGAGCAGAAGCCGACAATCTCGACTACACCTACGCCGTCGACCTCAATGATCCTGCGGTCATGCGCGTGCTCGAGCGCTGGCAGAGCTGGGACGCGCTTGAGGCGCACTTCAAGGAGCCGCACATGACGGTTTGGCGCGATGCCTTGGCCGACATCAAGTTCGAGGAGCGCGTGATTCGCGCGCACCATGTTTCTGAAACCCGCGACCTCTAAGTTCAATGTCCCAGACCCTTCTTCTCCTGCCCGGCGACGGTATAGGCCCAGAAGTCACCGCCGCGGCCGCACGCATTGCCGACTTCGTCGCGCCTGATCTGAATATCGAGACAGGCCTTGTCGGTGGCGCCTCTTTCGATGTCCACGGAACGCCCCTGACCGACGAGTTTCTGGAGCGGGCCAAAGCGAGCAATGCCGTGCTCCTCGGTGCTGTAGGCGGACCAAAATGGGCCGACGTCGAGCGCCAGCACCGGCCCGAAATGGGCTTGTTGGGCTTGCGCAAGGGCTTGGACGTCTTTGCAAACCTTCGCCCCGCCTTCTGTTTCCCCGCTCTCGCGGATGCTTCATCCCTGAAACGTTATCTCGTCGAAGGCCTCGACATCATGATCGTGCGCGAACTCACGGGCGGGGTCTATTTCGGAGAGCCGCGCGGGATCGACAAAGGACCAGAAGGTGTCGAACGCGGTTACGAGACCTCGATCTATACGAAGCCCGAAATCGAGCGGGTGGCTCGCGTGGCCTTCGACATCGCCCGCGGGCGCGCTGGCCGTCTCGCCTCCGCGGAAAAATCTAACGTCATGGAGAGCGGGCTCTTCTGGCGCCAGACGGTGACCGCCCTTCATGGCGAAGAGGGCGAAGGCGTCGAGCTCAGCCATATTCTCGCCGACGCTTGCGCAATGGAACTTGTGCGCAATCCCAAGCAGTTCGACACGCTTCTCTGCGGCAACCTCTTTGGCGACATCCTTTCCGACGCAGCGGCCATGTTGACCGGTTCCATCGGTATGTTGCCATCGGCCTCACTCGGCGCGCCCGGCACACCGGGCCTGTTCGAGCCCGTGCACGGCTCTGCGCCCGACATAGCCGGCCAAGGCGTGGCGAACCCCTGCGCGGCGATTCTGTCACTTGAGATGGCCTTGCGCTGGTCGCTTGACCGGACAGAGGCGGCAGATCGCGTGTTCGCTGCTGTCAGCACTGCGCTGGAGAAGGGTGCACGCACCCGCGATTTGGGCGGCGATCTGTCCACCGACGCGATGACGGACGCGGTGCTCGGCGCGCTCTAGTTCACGCTTGCGGCGTCGCCATCGCGGATGGCCACGGCGATCCCAGGATGGTCTGTGAACACGCCGTCCACACCCAACAGAAATGCCTGTTCCAGCTCGGCCTCGAAGCTTTCGGCGGACTCTGCGATGTCATCGGAGCGATACGTGTAGGGGTGAACAAACAGGCCCGCGCCCCGCGCTTGCTCCATGTAATTCAATGGCCCACCGCGCGACTGCATCACGATGTTCTTCCAGGGGCCCACGCCGTCTGCATAGGCCGCGATCTTCTGGGGGCTGAGCCGTTCGTCTGTCGAGGCGGGCAGGAGTTGCACCAGGGGATAGTCTGTCTTGGCGTCCAGGCTGCGGAGCGTGTCAGGGTCGAAGCACTGGATGATGACAGGCACGCCAGCTTCGGCGATTCCTGCATCACTCATCGCCTTGAGCAAGGCGCCTTCCATGTCATGGCCGAGCTCTGCAAACACACGGGGTGACTTCAATTCGGGATAAATGCCAACTGCCATTTCTGGCCCGTTGCTGATGGCCACCAATCCCAGAATCTCGGTGAAGGTTGGGATTGCGAACTGGTCGTTGAGGCTTTGGTCGCGGTCTGCTCTCGGCTGGCGCGCGCGAAGGGTTTTCAGCTCGGCAAGGGTGAAGTCTTCGACAAACCAGTCTTCGCGATAGGTCCCGCCGATCTCCTTGACCATAAGGCGGTCAGCAAATTCGGGCTTGTCGGCGACATTGGTCGTTTCCGACAGGTAGCGTTCGTGGCGCGCCACAAGTACGCCGTCTCTGGTCATCACCAGATCCGGCTCGATAAAATCTGCGCCCATGTCGATGGCAGCGGCATAGGCCTCCAGCGTGTGCTCTGGGTAGAGGCCGGAAGCTCCGCGATGGGCGATAATGATGGGCTTGTCATCTCGGGCTGGCGTTGCGGTGGCCTGTGGGACCACCTCAGCTTCTGCCGTTTGTTCTGCGCCAATATCGCCGCACGCCGAGACAAGGGCGAGCGATATGATGAACATCAAAGTCAAAAGCCGCATCGCGGAAACTCCAGTTTGGGTGCGCCGGAAACAACCGCGAAAAACCTATGCCTAAAAGTGAAATGACAGCAATTTGCAGTTCCTGGCGCGTTTACTCTGAATAGATACGGGTGAAATTGGCGAACTCGCCGCCTGCGAGGCCATCTGAAATCGCTGTTCTCGCGAGTTCCACATCCAAAACGAAACACGCCACCTCCAGACAGTCATCGACGTGGCTGGAGCCGTCACAATGGCCGAGGCCAGTCCAGCCGAGGATTTCGTTCAGTCGCTCTTCAAGCGCGTCGCGCTTGTCCATATCGCCAAGGTCGCCGAAGCCGCCCTCCGTAAATGATACCACGAGCGATGTGTGATCCTCGATCCCGACCTCACTGAACCCAGCCTCCCGTGCAGGACCCAGCATATCCTCAACCTGGCGTTCCAATGAGCGGAAAAGCTTCATCCGATGTGGCCGCGCCTCGCCCTGTTCACCTAGTGGTCCGAAATGGTCGATGATCCTGCGATTGTGCGGCTCCACCCACACTTCATAGTAGTGCGTGATCACCCCGCGCTCGTCCCGCTTGTACAGCTTGAACATTTCAGCTCCGATCCACGCCAGGTTGCGGCAATAGGGTGCAGTTCGCCTTGCCTTCTGCGCTGGTCGCGCATTCCGCGGGTCGCTATATCAGATGTATGACAGCACGCGACCACATTCGAAACTTCTCGATCATTGCCCACATCGACCATGGCAAGTCGACCCTGGCTGACCGGCTCATCCAGACGACGGGTGGGCTGACTGACCGTGAGATGTCCGAGCAGGTGCTCGACAACATGGACATCGAGAAAGAGCGCGGCATCACCATCAAGGCCCAGACCGTGCGCCTCGAATACACGGCGAAAGACGGCGAAACCTACATCCTGAACCTTATGGACACGCCGGGCCATGTGGACTTTTCCTATGAAGTTTCGCGCTGTCTGGCAGCCTGCGAGGGCTCGCTGCTGGTGGTGGACGCCTCCCAAGGCGTGGAAGCGCAGACGCTGGCGAATGTCTATCAGGCGATTGATCAGGACCACGAGATCGTGCCTGTCCTGAACAAAATCGACCTGCCGGCTGCCGACATTGAGCGCGTCAGCGAGCAGATTGAGGACGTAATCGGCCTCGACGCGTCTGACGCGCTGCAGATCAGCGCCAAGACCGGGCTCGGTATTGAGGACGTCCTCGAAGCCATTGTCGAGCGCCTGCCGGCGCCACATGAGGGCGATCGCGAGGCGCCTCTCAAGGCATCGCTCGTGGACGCTTACTACGATCCGTATCTCGGGGTTGTCGTAATCGTGCGCGTGATCGACGGCGTGCTGAAGAAAAAGCAGAAGGTGCGCATGATGCGCACGGGCGCAACCTACGAACTGGACCGTGTCGGCGTGTTCAGCCCAAAGACCACTGATGTGGATGAGCTTGGTCCGGGCGAGGTCGGATTCGTCACCGCCTCAATCAAGGAAGTGGCCGACACCGCCATCGGTGACACCATCACGGAAGAGAAGCGCCCGACAGACAAGGCACTGCCGGGCTACAAGGATGTGGTGCCTGTGGTGTTTTGCGGGCTCTTCCCAGTCGATGCGGGCGATTTTGACGATCTGCGCGCCGCCATGGGCAAACTCCGCTTGAATGATGCGAGCTTCACCTGGGAGATGGAGACCTCTGCCGCGCTCGGAATGGGCTTCCGCTGCGGATTTTTGGGCCTCTTGCACCTGGAAATCATTCAGGAGCGCCTGAGCCGCGAGTTTGATCTGGATCTCATCGCAACAGCGCCGTCTGTGGTTTACGAACTGACCATGACGGATGGGACGGAGATGACGCTCCACAACCCCGCCGACATGCCGGATGTGGTTAAGATCCGCGAGATCCGCGAACCCTGGATCAACGCGACCATCTATACGCCGGACGAGTATCTGGGCCCGATCCTGAAGCTTTGCCAGGACCGGCGGGGGGTCCAGATCGAGCTGACCTATGTGGGCGGGCGGGCCATGGTGAAATACGAGTTGCCGCTGAACGAGGTCGTGTTCGACTTCTACGACCGTCTCAAGTCCATATCGCGCGGCTATGCCAGCTTCGACTATGAGATCATCGGACACCGCGCCGAAAACCTGGTGAAGATGAATATCCTGGTGAATGACGAGCCTGTGGACGCGCTCGCCATGCTGGTCCACCGCGACCGGGCCGAGGGGCGCGGGCGCCAGATGTGTGAGCGCCTCAAAGACCTCATCCCCCGCCAGATGTTCAAAATCCCCGTCCAGGCGGCAATCGGCGGCAAGGTCATCGCCCGCGAAACTATATCCGCCCTGCGCAAGGACGTTACCGCGAAATGCTATGGCGGCGACGCGACCCGGAAACGCAAGCTGCTCGACAAGCAAAAAGCCGGCAAACAGCGCATGCGCCAATTCGGCAAGGTGGAAATCCCGCAGGAAGCCTTCGTCGCCGCCTTGAGAATGGATGGAGACTAAGCCGTTGGATCCTGTCAAACGAGCATTTCTTGGGTCGTTTGACGCGTCGGCAATCTCGAAGGTTGTGATCGTCGGTGGTTTACCGCGAAGCGGCACCACCAGCCTTGATGCTACCTTGCATGCGCGCAGCGACACCTTCATGTGCGATGAGTTTCACGAACTTCGGCGGCTCGAAACGCGCCGCTTCTTCAATCGGTTGCAACACTATCACGCTGGCGAAAGCCGACATTGGCAGGACAGTGAGGGTCGCACATGGCGCGGAATGGGGCCTGACGACTACCGCCTGGCAGCGGCCCATAGTCTAACCCAAACACTCCTTTCCTTTTCTGATCCCAAGAAGTTTCGCGGTAAGCACTCAGCAGAGGTGGATGTGTTTGGCTTCAAGCATCCACGGATCGAAGTGGGGGCGATGATGTTTCACAACATGTTTTCTCCGGTGCAGGTTCACCTTGTTTACGTCGCAAGGGAGCCTGTGAGTGTGCTGAGATCGATTTGGGAAATGTCGTGGACGGCGGAGACCGACCCTGCAGTGTTTGAGGAATCAATTCAGCGAGACTATGCCCAGAGTCTGCAGCACCTTCAGTCGCTGGAAGGGCGAGGAGTCCACTGCCATGTATTTCGAACGGGACTCGACACCATTGATGATTTGCTCGGCTGCCTCGAGTTGGACCGGCAGGTCGAAAGTGGCGAGATTTTTTCTGACACCTGGCCAAGCGAACGGCGCCGGAGTGTTGAGCCTATCCCCGACGACATCGTTGAGCGTTTTTCACATTCGGAGACCGTTGTTGCATTTCGCCAAGCCATGGCATTGTCGGCGACTGAGTGAGCGTCACAGTCCAGTCCGTGTTTGGCCTTGTTTTCGCGAACGTCCTTTCCCCTAGGATTGCGGTAGGAAGCGCTGATCGCCTCTGTTAGCATCCACCGATCCCAGAGGGAGAAGTGGTCATGGCGTATCAAATCAATCGAACACGAGCCGCCTGCATCGGCGTTTTCGCCGCGCTGGCTCTAGGAGCGGTGGGTTGCAGTGCTCCGCTGGGTGATGGCGCTCCCACGAGCGCGCCGCCTCAGCCACCTCCTCCTCCTCCGCCACCACCGCCTCCTCCTCCCCCGCCGCCGAGGATCGTTGAGAATACACCTGAGCGACCTGACGATAATGCGTCAGAGGAGGTGCGCGCGCCCGAAGAGCCCCAGGCCATGATCCTTGGCTGCGACCCCGACCTTCTGGAAAGTGATCTCGACTGGCCGCCGCCTGCGCCGTCAACCTACTTGGCCCTACCGCGCCCACTTCTGACGGCGGGATTGGGAGCCTCGCCTCCGCTCAACGATGTGGGCCGGCGCGTTGATGATGCGCTGGATGCTGCGGGCTATACAGAGAAAGCGTACTTCACTGTGGGCTGTGATGGTTGGGCCATCATCACGCGGCTGGAACGTATCGGCGTCGACGGCACGCCGGTTGAGGGTCAGCGCTTTGATCCTCCCGAAGCGGGCGAGAAATGGTCCTTAACCGGCTACATCTCCAGGCTGTTCTATGCCCCGCCCGGCTACTATCGCCAGATCATCTTCGTCGCCACACCGCGAGAAGTCGATCCTGAGGATATGGCCGAACTGGAAGGTCGCGAGCAGCTTGAAGGCATCGCCGAAGAGGGCGCCGACGCGATGATCGAGTTGGACCCAGAAAGCACCTTTACCCAGGCTCACAAGCTCTACGCGCTGATTTACGAGTTCCGCGCTGAGGGTGAGGAGAATGTTGAGGTGCGACGGCCATCCCCAGTCGAAGCCACGGCACACCTCACGCGGTCCGGCATCTATCCGGAACTGGACGGGCAGGACTAACGACCCATGCGTGTTTTCCTGAGTTACCGCCGGGCAGACAGCGAGGCGGCTGCCCGGTCCTTGGAGCAGCGTCTGCTCCAGATGCCGGACATCAAGCGGGTGTTCCTTGACCATGAAACGATCCCCAAGGGCGTCGACTTCGCCAAAGCGATCGAAAAGGCGATTCGCAAATCAAGCATCGTGCTTGTCCTGATGGGCCCCGACTGGCGCGGCCAGCAGGCAGACGGAACGGCGCGCATATTGGAGGACAATGATTTCGTTCGCCTTGAAGTGAGCGAGGCGCTGGCCAGCAAGCGCCAGGTGGTGCCTGTGCTCTTGAACGAGACCCAGATGCCGACCGCTGGGAGTCTACCCCCGGAATTACAGGATCTGACCCGGCTTAATGCCGCGCGGATCCGCATGGAAGACTTCGAGGAGGATGTGGACGACCTGCTCGACGTCATTTTCGGCGCGCGCCACCGCGTTTCGCGCTGGATGGTGCCACGGATGACCTGGTTCCGCGCCGTGCGGCTCACGATCTACGGCATCGTCGCCGCAGCCCTGTTCACGCTCGTCTTTGCTATGATCAACAACAGCGTCACCGGCGGTGGAGACTTGGTGGGCCTGCTGGAAACGATCTTCGGCCAGAGTGAGGACTCGCTGGAAGACCGCGGCTATCTTATCCTAATGATCCACATTCTGATCGATGTGGCGATCATCGGAGCGCTAGCACCATTCTTCTATCGCAATCTGAAGCGTATGCGCCGACGCAGGTGAGAACTTGGCTCTGTTCTGCGCAATCGCCTCAGCCGGTCGTCGTCGTCGCCAATTGAATGAACACTATCAGGGGCCGTAGATCGGATAGTAGGTCGGCTCGTAAGGAGCGAGCTCGTATTGGCCTTCGAGGAAGGTCACGATGTCAACGAGCTGCGTAACGGTCATCTGGTCATTCACACTGGGCATCAGCGACTGGCCCTCTTCAGATGCGGGGGTTCCTTCGCCGAGGTTCGACAGTTTGTGGGAGGGGTTGATGATCGAAGTGACGAGTTCGTCGTAGGTCATCTCGGTGGTTCGCACCCCGCCAAGCACCAGCTGAAGGTCGCGATCGGCGTCTGCGTCCGACAGGCCTTCGACACCGGCAACAGTGTGGCAATTCTGGCAGCCGAGTTCGACGAAAGCAGCTTGACCGGCCGTGGCATCTCCTGCGGGGAGCGTGAACCCACGATCTGACTGTCCGCAAGCGACAGGCTGGAGCGCAGCCACTATAATACAGGCTCCAAGAGCGCTGATTTTTTTCATGGTTTCAGTCTCCCGATCTGTTTCCGGACCGAGCTTATGGCACTCGCCTCGCGCGCCGTTTGCGCTGTGTCAATTGATGAGTTCCCTGTTCTGAGGCCTTGGAGGCCTTATTGGTCGAAGTGCGAGACAACGCGGCCGCGAAACGCCGATCACGACCAACGAAAAAACGAGGAGGTTCCACACTCTTTCGAGTTGCGCCGGGCGTTTACCTTGACAACTCGCTAGCACTTTCCATATCGTAATTCAATAAAGCTTGCGAGAAGGAGACGGTACCGTGGACGGCTTTTGGTGGATCTTGATCCCGGGATTTTTCATCTGGATGGCCATGTCCAAGGGCGGTGCCTGCTCCAGCCGCAGGTCGCGGCGAACCTCAGAAGCCCGCAGGACCGATAGCGATGAGGTGGCGCACCTGAAAGCCCAGCTGGCCTCACGAGACGGTCAAATCGACCTTCTGACGCGCAGGCTTGAGGCGCTGGAGACGATCGTCACCGACGAAGAACGCCGCCTGCGCCGGGAATTCGACGCCCTGCAACACGGCTGAACAGAGCGCGCTACCCTATAAACAAAGGCGAGCCCGATACGGCTCGCTTTTTTTCTTTTTCGGTAAATAGTGCCCCGCTTGGTGTTTCAGGGGGGGAGGGAGATCACCAAGCGGGGCTAAGCGAATGGCGGGCGGGGGGAGGGGAGGAAGTCCGCCATTCGAAAGGGGTACGCGGAAGCGTCGCGAAAGGTTCCAAAAAAAGTTGGCTTCGACTTAACCGGCAAAAAGGCTGGCTGAAGGCGCGAAAGCAAAGGCGAGTGCGGCCAGTGCTACCAAACCGACGAACACCGTGGACATTGTGCGCATGAGGGCAGGTGAATGGGTCATCTGTCTGGTCCTTCTCTGGCTCGGGCTTTTGCCTTTCGCTTGCAAAAGCAATTGGTGGGCCGCGCCCTGAGTTACGACTGTCGTTCTGGAATAAGCGCCATGCAGGGCGCGCATGGGGCAATTTCAGGGCGGTTGATGACTCGCGGGTGAGGTTGCTTGCGCCATCTGCCGGGCCGCGCTAGCGAAAACGTTTGAAAGGAGAGGCGCCCCCATGCAGAGCGTGAAGGACTTTTTGAAGGTCTACTGGCCGTTCATCGCGATAGCTCTTCTCGGGCTGATTGTTGCGCTTCGCTTTGTCGAGCCTGCCCCGCCGCGCACCATCACCATGGCCGCCGGTGCCCCTGGCGGCGCCTATGCCGCCTATGCCGAGCGCTATGCGAACCTCCTGGCCGAACACAAGGTTCAGGTTGAACTCGTGTCCACCGAAGGCAGCCTCGACAATCTTCGCCTGCTTTCTGTCGGCGATGCGGACGTGGCCCTCGTGCAGGGTGGTCTGTCCCGGCCAGAAGACGCCGAGATCATGCAGACCCTGGGAGGCCTCTTCTATGAACCGCTATGGGTGTTTGTCCGGTCAGAAGCGGGGGCGGCACGGTTTGAAGACCTGCGGGACGCGCGAATCGCCATCGGCGCAGAGGGCTCAGGCACACGGGCATTGGCCCTCCATGTGCGACGGGAGTTCGGTGGCGAGTGGGGTCCGAACACGGATCTGCCCCTCGGTGGGCAAGCCGCAGCTGACGCCTTGCAGTCAGGCCAAATCGACGCCGCCGTTTTCTCTGCCGGATACACAGCGCCCTATGTGACCGCGCTTCTGGCCGATCAGAGGCTCAGCCTGTTGAGCTTCCCAAGGGCGCCTGCACTGGCTCAGCGCCAACCCGCCCTTGCCCACATTACTCTCCTGCGCGGCGTGATGGATGTGGGCGAAAACGTCCCCCCTGCCGATGTCGAGATGATTGCGCCGGTTGCGCAGCTTGTGGTGCGCAACGACCTGCACCCCGCCATCCATGCCATCCTTCTTGAGGCGGCCAGTGATGTGCACTCTGCACCATCACTGCTCGCCGGGCCGGGTCAGTTTCCCGATGGCGCACGCACCGAACTGCCGCTGTCGAAGGAAGCCCAGCGGTTTTACCGCGATGGGCCGTCGTCCCTGCGCAGATACTTCTCCTTTGGCGTCGCAAACTTCCTGGAGCGCGCCTGGGTGCTGCTCATCCCCCTCGTCACCCTGCTGATCCCTTTGGTACGCGCCGCCCCGCCAATCTATCGCTGGCGGGTGCGCCGGAAGATCTATGTTTGGTACGAAGATCTTCGCGCGCTGGAAACCAAGGGGCGTGCGGCTGAATCAGACAAGGCCCGCGAGGCCGTGCGCGACGAACTCACCGCCTTGCAGGAAGAGATCGGTAAACTCGAAGTGCCGCTTTCCTACACCGACGATGTCTATCGTTTGCGAAACCACGTCGCCTTTGTGAACCAGCTTTTAGGCAACATGGACTCGAAGGGCGATCTCGCCCCTGTTTCCGTGGTTTGAGCGGACATCGGGTCAGATGAGGGCTGCCGCCTTTGCGGCCTTCTGATAGGTGCGCGACACAGGCGCTTGCCCGCCAGACTTGAGTTTTAGGACGGACTTGCCGGAATGGCGCTCGGCCGATGCGATCCCGTTTCTCGCGACCCACCAGGAACGGTGCACTTGAAGCCCGTCGGCGCCGCTGAGAAGGTCAACGGCATCGGCGAGCCGCATGAGGATCAGCTCTTCGCCCAGGCTGGTGTGAACGCGCAGGTAATGGTCCTCCGAAGAAACGGCATACAGCTGCGCCCCGCGATATTTGGCGGGAAGGCGCTCCATGAACTTTGCTGCTGGGTCGGGCGTGTCCAACAGCTCGCCGCCGCGCTTCAGCACCTCCTGAGACTCCGAATAGGCCTGCATGAAATAGCCGCCAATCGTGATGACCTGGGAGATCACGTAGACGTAGAAGAATTGCATCGGCCAATAGCGGGCAGACATCACGCGCCCATCGCTGGCTTCCATCAATATAATCGCCACTGTCACAGGCAAGGCGATCACCACGGCTGCCACGAAAAGCTGAAGGACGAGGGGCCAGGACGCGCTGGGCTCGCGCTCGAACACCATGGGCGATATCCAAAGTGAGGAAATCGCGCCTACGCCGATCGTGAACAACCACATGGCAAAACCGTGCAGAAACGGCATTTCGTTCGTGCCGTAAACGCCAAGAAACGTGAACACCGCAGCCAGCGCCACCACAATGGCAGCGCCGCGGGCATGGCGGACTACGAATTCAGGCATGCACATCCCCTGCATTTCGCGCTTCGCGAAGCGAAATTGCCCGCAATTCGCGAAGCAGACCAGTGGTTTCATGGAAATTGGCTCGCGATCGAGCGCACCCTCCTTCAGCTTGAGGACATCGGCAATGACGCCGCCCCCTACCGCTCACGGGAGAGACACCATGTTCCGCACCGCCTTTCAGCTTTCGACCCTTGTCGCCGCCGCGCTCCTTTCCACGTGCGCGGCTCCTGCAGAGGCCGATCCAGCAGACACGGCCAGCCTCACAGTCACGCTCACAAATATCGAGAACACCACAGGCACCATCCGCCTCGGCGTCTTTGCCGGCGAGGAAGACTATGAGAATGGCGGAGGCGTTACCGGCGCCAACGTGTCGGTCGACGCGTCCACTGAAACGGTCACGATCGACGGGCTCACGCCTGGGACGTACGCCATCAAGCTGTACCACGACGTGGATGATGACGGCGAAATGGACACCAACCCATTTGGCATGCCGACCGAACCCTTCGGCTTCTCAAATGATGCACGTGGTCGCTTTGGCCCGGCGAAATGGGCCGACGCGAAGTTCGACCTCACCAGCGGAGAAAACGCCCACGCCATTAAAGTGGGCGGCTGATTTCGCAACCCAGTTCGCCTCACGAAGGAGACCAGACCAATGGAACTTTCCCGCCGCACACTCCTTGCCTGCCTCGGTGCATCAACAGGCGCTGCAGCCCTCGCCGCCCACGGCTTCACCGCAGGACCCGATCTGCCAGCCTGGCAGGTCGGTTACGCCAACGCTCCTGTGGGAGGATTCGCGCCTGCCGAGATGGATCTGATCGCCGGCCGCTTGCCTGAAGACTTCGCAGGCAGCTTCTATCGCAACGGCCCGGCCTGGTTCCGCTATGGCGACGAGGTGCTCGGCCATTGGTTCGATGGCGATGGCATGGTCCAGCGCATTGCGTTTGGCGGCGGGAAGGCCATCCATTCCGGTCAGTTCGTGCAAACCCACAAGCATGAGGCCGAGCAGGCAGCTGGACGCTTCTTGGCGCCGGGCTTCGGCACAAAAGGTGATGAAAGCTTCGGCGTCATGTCGGCAGATGACGTAAACGCCGCCAACACGTCTGTTCTGATGATTGACGGCCAGCTGCATGCGCTCTGGGAGGCAGGTTCGCCAATCGCCATGGATCCGGTAACCCTCGAAACGCGGGCACCACGCAGCTTCCGCGAAGACATGAAGGGCATGCCGTTTCTCGCCCATCCAAAGGTCGAGCCCAACGGCACGATCTGGAATCTCGCCCTCGCGGGATCTCGGATCGGGATCTACAAGATCAATCTGCGCGGCGGCCTGGATGCGTTCTACATGCTGGAGGCCAGCCGCGCCTCCTACATTCACGACTGGGCGATGACGGAGCGCCATCTGGTTCTGATGTTCCAGCCCTGGATTCAGACGCGAAACATTCCGCCGTTTGTCGACTCTCTGGAATGGCGCCCAGAAGAGGGTCTCGAACTCCTGATCATCGATAAGGATGACATGTCGCGCCGACGCCGCGTCACTGTTGAAGGTCATGCTTTCTTCCACACAGGTGCCGCCTGGGAAGACGCGTCCGGCGGGATTCATATCGATGTCGCGCTCTACAAACAGCCCTTCCTGGGCGCTGGCGGCGCGACAAATCTCATGAAGGGCGAATTCGATCCTGCGGAGGACCAGGCCGAAAGTTTGCTGTCGCGCATCATCGTCGAGTCCGACGGCCGCGCCAGGATCGAAAAGACCGATTTGGACGGCGAATTTCCTGTCGTTCATCCCCAGTTTCACGGACTGCAGCGCCGCCTGACGGCGCTGGTGGGCGGCCACGCTGTGGGCCGACCCGGCGCGCGACGACTTTCAACCCTGGACTGGAAGACAGGTGACACCCGCCATTTTGACTTTGGCGATAGCCGGATCCCGGAAGAACACCTTTTTGTTGCCAAGCCTGGTGGGCGCGATGAGGCCGATGCCTGGCTTGTAGGCACGGCGCTGAACATTCGCAGCGCCCGAAGCGAAGTCCACATCTTCGATGCTGCAGATGTTTCGGCCGGGCCGGTCGCCAGCTTTGCAGTGCGCTATGCCTGGCCGCTTGGCTTCCATGGCACCTTCGCTCCCGCCTGAGACATCAAGCTATGAGATTTGATGCCTTCCTCGCCGCTCCGCTCCACGTGCAGGCTCACGCATTGGCTGCGATTGGCGCGCTCGTCCTCGGCTTGTCGCTCTACACCGTGGCGCGTGGTCGCTTGGCCCATCGCACGCTCGGTCTCTCCATGGCGGCCTTGCTCGTGATCACGCTGCTCACGGCGTTCTTCATTCGCACCGATGGCGGCGCAATGAGCTGGATCCATGGATTTATTCCGCTCACTCTGCTTGGGCTCTTCGGGATCGCCATGGGTGTGGCTGGCAAGGATTGGCAGAGGCACAAAAATGCCGGCCGGGGTCTGATCTTCGGTACGCTGCTCATCCCCGCGCTTTTCACGCTGATGCCGGGCCGCCTGCTTCATCAGGTCTTCTTTGGATAAGCGAAAATTCGTCGTGAAACTGTCAGGCGCCGTGTGCTAGGCAACTCTTGGAGTGGGTTTTGAGCTGGAGTTGCGAATATGCGTTTGACCATTGCGTCACTGATCACCGCGATGGCCCTTTCGGGCTGTGCCTCAACCACGACCGTCGGTGCGCCGATTTTCTTGGCCGAGGAACCAGCGCCGCCCGCCACGCCTGAAGAAGCTCTCTCAGCATACTACGCCACCATTCCCGATAGCGCGCTGCCCCGCGCGCCTGAAGGTGCTGCGTTTCCCGCCGGCGATGCCGTGATCGAGCGCATCCTGGTCGGGTCCTGCAACGATGAAGAGCAGGACAGCCAGACCTTGATGACGGTGGCAGAGACCGAGGCCGACCTGTTCCTCATGGTCGGAGACAATGTTTATGGCGACCGCGATGGCAGGGCCTACACTAATAACCAACCCGCTTTGGACGAGCTGCGCGAGAGCTTCGCCGATCTCGCCGCGCGTCCGGAATTCCAGGCCGTGCGCGAGGCTCACCCCATGATGGTGGCCTGGGATGACCATGACTATGGCGCAAATGATGCGGGGCGTGAGTTTCCGTTCCGTGAGTTTGCCGAACGCGTCCACGAAACCTTCTGGCACTTGGACAACGAGGATGTCGGCCAATGGAAAGGCACGTACTATGCGCGCACCTTCGGCCCGGAAGGTCAACGAACACAAGTCATCATGCTTGATACGCGGTCTTTCCGCTCAAGTCTGAAGCCGACAGATGAGTGGGGCGCGCAGGGCAAGGAGCGCTATCTTCCGTTGGACCGAAATGCCATGCAGGACATGCTTGGCGCGGAGCAGTGGACCTGGCTGGAAAACCAACTCCAGGAACCGGCTGACGTCCGGATAATCGCGTCCTCCATTCAGGTGCTGACCACGGACGGACACGGTTTTGAGCACTGGTCTAACATGCCGGCTGAGCGCGACCGACTGATGGAGCTCATCGACTCGACCGGGGCCAACGGCGTTGTGCTTGTTTCAGGCGACCGCCACAGCGCATTCCTCTATCGCAAGTCCGGCTTGGTGGACTATCCACTGCATGAGCTGACGGCCTCGTCCCTTAACCTGTCGTTCCGCGATGAGACCGAAGAGCGTGACAGCGCACAGATCGGTCAGGGCGTGGCGGTGGAAAACTTTGGCGCCGTCAACATCGACTGGGACGCTGGCACGATCACACTGGAAATCTTGTCGAACACGGGCACGAGACTGCGCGCGACCACCTTCCCGATTCCCAGCTAGGCCCGGCCTTTTCAATGTGGTAGGGGCCTCGCCCATTGGGCCGAGAGCCCCTTCAACTCTGGGCGGGCATGATGGCCGACTACCGCAATGTCTGGGTGCTGATCCTTGCCGTAGGCCTGCTTCAAGTCTCCGGCGGCATTCTTGGTGTGATCACGCCCATTGGCTTGCAGGCCCTTGGCCTGTCGGCTCGCACGATCGGCCTGATCGCAGCGCTTTACTCGGCAGGTTTCATGATTGGCGCGCTGACGGCGCCGCGCACCATCTCCAAGGTCGGCAACATCAGGGTGTTTTCTGCTGGCGCGGCAATGGCTGCGGTCACGAGCCTCGTCATGGGCCTGGCCCCGGAAGGGATTGCCTGGGCGATCGTGCGGCCTGTGCAAGGGGCGGCATTTGCCTGGATGTTCGCGAGCGCAGAGGCGTGGATGTCCGTCGCCACACCCGCAAAAGCGCGTGGCGGCGTGCTGGGCTTTTACCATGTCATCGCGAAGGTTGCGCTGCTCGTCGGTCCCTTTCTCGTCGTGGGCTATCCACCGCTTCAAGCCCAGGCCTTCATCTGGACGGCGCTGTTCTTTGCCCTGGCCCTTATCCCGGTGTGCATGACCGAACGCACCGAGCCTCAGCGCCACGAAAACACGGCCTTGCCGTGGCGCGAGTTCCTCAGGCTCGCGCCTGCGGCCATTGCAGGGTCCTTTCTGGCTGGCGTCATCAACACGGGCCTCCTGGCACTTCTTCCCCTGTTTGCTGAGCGCACCGGGCTCGGCGCCAATGCCACGGGTGCAGCCGCGCTCGCGATGGCAGCGGCCTGGACCGGCGGTCTCATCAGCCAATGGCCCGCAGGACGGATCTCAGATCGAATGGACCGGCGCCTCGTTGTGGCTGGGATGGGGCTCATGTCACTTCTGGCCGCGGCTGGTCTCGCAGTGGGAGTCGGCGCGCTTCCGAGTTGGGCGGTGCTCATCCTTCTTGGTCTGTGGGGCGCGGGTTCGCTGTCCTTTTATGGCGTAGCGACCGCCCACGGCATCGACCGCGCCGCGCCGCACCAGGTGTCAGGCCTGATGGCGGGGCTGCTGTTCGTATGGGCCGTGGGCTCGGTGATCGGGCCACCCATCGCGGGTTTTGCCATTGCCACCCCTTATGGTCCTGGCGGTCTGTTCGTCTTTGCCGCCTTGCTGACTGCCGTCCTCATCGGAGCCATGCTCTGGCGCAGGGAAGCGCGCGACGAGGTGCCCGCAGGTGACCGCTCGAACTGGGAGATGACCCGGCCAACCTCGCTCATCGGCCAGGAAATCGACCCGCGCTCGGACAGCGATGCAGCGCAGTCAGTTACCTGAAATTTCATGAAAATTTGGGGTGCAAGAATAGGGGGGCGTTTACGCCACCGCGATACGTTCGCGCATGTTTTCAAAAATGACCGAGCGCCAGAAGGGCCTGCCCATGTTCGAATTGTCCAAGGACACGCGCGGCAACATTGCCATGATCACCGCGCTCAGCCTTGTGCCACTTGCGGCGGTGGCGGGATTCGCGGTCGATTATAATCGCGCAAATAGCCATCAGGTCGCGCTCCAGCAGGCGGTCGATCTCGCTGCGCTTTCGGCCGCAAAACTCGCCGATCCAACGCCGCAACAGATCAATCAGGTCGTCTCAGACTTGGTGATCGCCAATTTCGAGTACGCTGATCTCTACCCAAACCTTTCACCCACCGCGACGATGGTCGGGACCGACCTTACGGTCACTGCCAACATCGAACTCGACCTGATGATGAGTTCCGGCGACATGGACGTGAAGGTCTCAGCCGTGGTCGAGCGCGACTATGGGC
>JBCBGD010000016.1:0-18805 GCA_038527085.1 Pseudomonadota bacterium
GTTCGACTACGACCCTAATGGCGCGTTCCAGGGCTTGCTGCCCGGCGAGACGGCGACGGACAGCTTCACATACACGGCCAGCGACGCTTTTGGCGGCAGCAATACAGCCACAGTCACACTGACCCTCAACGGGACGCTGGAAGGCGATGACGTTGTCGATGGCACGAGCAATGCCGACGTCCTCTCAGGCGGCAATGGAAACGATCAGGTTCTGGGTCGCCAAGGCGACGATTTCCTCTCTGGCAACCAAGGCAATGACTTTGTTGATGGCGGCAGCGGAAACGATACGCTGAACGGTAACCTCGGAGATGATGAACTGCGCGGCTGGACAGGCGATGATATTCTTGATGGCGGCGACGGGGCTGATGACCTCTTCGGCCAGGACGGCGAAGACGACCTTCGGGGCGGCGACGGCGATGACCTGCTCGATGGCGGAGCGGACAATGACCAACTTCGCGGCCAGGCCGGCAATGACGTTCTGCTTGGCGGGCTCGGCAATGATTATCTCGACGGTGCGTCTGGCAATGATCAGTTGTTCGGCGAGGACGGCAACGACGAGCTGCGTGGCTGGACCGGTGATGACATTCTGAACGGCGGTGAAGGTGATGATCTCCTTCTCGGCCAGGATGGCAATGACAGTCTTGATGGCGGCATCGGCGATGACCGCCTGGAAGGTGGTGCCGGTGTCGACAATCTGCGTGGTTGGATCGGAAATGATACGCTCATCGGCGGCGACGGCAATGACGTGCTCGGCGGCGACGCGGGTATTGATCGGCTGGAAGGTGGGGCCGGCGATGACACCCTCGACGGCGGTGCCGACGATGATGAACTGTTTGGCGAGGATGGTAGTGACATGCTCGACGGCGGTGATGGCGTCGACCGCCTGAATGGCGGGGTCGGCATGGATGATCTGCGCGGCGGCGATGGCAATGACGTGCTGGACGGCGGCAGCGAAAACGACACGCTGCGCGGCCAAAACGGCGCTGACACCCTGAACGGCGGGACCGGAAACGACCTGCTCGATGGCGGCGCTGGAAACGACCAGTTGTTCGGACAAGACGGCAATGACGAACTGCGCGGCTGGACTGGCAATGACAGCCTGATTGGCGGTCAGGGCGATGACCTTCTCGTCGGCCAGGGCGGCGTTGACTTCCTTGATGGTGGCGCCGGCAATGACACGCTGGACGGCGGGGCAGACAATGACGAGCTGCGCGGCTGGATCGGCGATGACATCCTCGATGGTGGGGACGGCAACGACCAGCTATTCGGTCAGGATGGCGCCGACACGTTGCGCGGCGGCAATGGCAATGACCTACTGGACGGCGCTGCTGGAAATGATGACCTGCGCGGTCAGTCTGGTGACGACACGCTGCGCGCTGGCGATGGCGATGACTATGTCGACGGCGGCTCTGGCAACGACATTCTGAATGGCGGTGCGGGCAATGATGAAATACGTGGCTGGACCGGCAATGACACGCTGAATGGCGGGGCTGGTGATGACATGCTGATTGCTCAGGCTGGGGCTGACACGCTGAATGGCGGATCAGGCATCAACATCCTGTCCGGCGGAGCCGATCTGGATACGTTTGTCTTCGACCGGCTCAGCCCCTCCACGAACACGGTCACGGACTTCGCCGTCGGCGAGACCGTTAAGCTCAATGGCTTTGGCTACACGAGCGTCGGAGATGCAGCGGCTGATTTCGTCCAGTCGGGCAATGATGTAATCTTTGCCCGTGAAAACGTGACGGTCACTTTTGAGAACGCTGATCTCATGGACGTCCTGGCCGCGGTGGATGTCGGCGGACAGCCCCCTGCAGCAATGATGGGGCCGGATGCGGGCTTCAACTTCTCGGCAATGCCTCCTGCCGCGCCTCGGCAGTTGGACATGTCCCTGTTCGCGGTCTCAGAACCTGCACCGCAGGTTCCTACTTCAGAAAACCCGTTCGAAACGGACAGTGATCTCTTCGGCGATTTTGCAAGCGCGTTCATAACGGACGAGTTTGATATCGGCTGATCCAGGCACGTTTCGCCCAATCTGACGGTTGGGATCGAGGCTCGAAGAAGAGAAAGGCCCTTGGCGCTTTGCCGAGGGCCTATTCATTTGATCCCAAGCGCGTTGACATACGCATCGGCACTCAGTCGGCGCGGCAGTTGAGTTGCGGCGTTGTGGGCAAGGTTTGAAAGCCAATCACTGTTTGCGGCCATTGCGCGAAGCCCTTCGATGCCTTTGCGGAGATCGGCAACGGCCCATTCACCCTCCAGCGCATCATCATAAACACCAAACGGATCGCGTGCTGGCACAAGACTGTAGTCAAGCAGACAGGCCGTTGTCTCGCACATGAATTGTGTGTTGCCAGACCAGTTCGTGGCCACGGGAACCAGACCGATAGACATGGCTTCGGCGAGGTGCAATCCGAACCCTTCCGCCCTGTGGGCTGAAAGTATAGTATCACACCGCCCTAGGAGGTCCCATTTTCCAGATTGGCCATGGGTCTCGTCAATCAGATGGATTCTACTGTCTTCTCGAACCAGGTCCGTAACGGTGGCGGAATAGTCGGGAAACTCTGAAAGATTGCGTAGTTTCACATTCAGGCGGACGTCCTTCTCGCTTGGAAAAGCGGCGCGGAACATCTCGATCGACCCCATCACATTCTTTCGTTCAAATGACGACCTACCGTCGGCCATGATGCAAGCGGCCAGTTTCAGGTCGGCATCTCGTTGTCGTGCGATGTTCTTCGGCGGGACGACAACGTGCGGCACCGTCACAACAGGGACGTCGACGACGCCACGAATGACGTCAGAAACGAAATCACTCGGCGTCCATATTTCTGTCAGGTGCCGTGTCACATCCCGCCAATCTTCCGGCAGATTCGAGAGTTCCCATGCCCAATATCCGATAATTCGCCAGGTGGGTTTCAACTGGTGTCTGAGGCGAAACAGGGCGGCATCCAGCTCAGGCGCATTCAAATGTACGATGAGCGTACCATTTCGGGTATCTGGAATTGGGGTCAAACACGGCGCGTTTTGGGTGAAGTCCACTTGATTGAAGAGGCCGCTCAAATCAATTTCGGTGACTTCAAGCCCCGATCGCCTAATGTTTTGGGCGCAGAGGCGTGCAGATTCGCCAATTCCACTCGCCGTGCTGAACAGCCCTGCGACCACCACCGGCGCGTCGGCAAGGTGGCGATGGGGCTCGGCTTTGGGGGCCGGTATCAGGTGTCGGCGCGCGCGCCATTTCGCACGCTCGATCAGACTTGGCTGCCTGCCCATCGCCATCACGAGTTACCCCTGCACAACGATCTTGGGCTTTGAGGGATTGAGGTAGCGGTCCCACGCCTCATCGACCGGACCAAAGAACTTCACTTCTCCGGAGTCGAGGTAGAGGCCGAGATTGCATTTCTGCCTCGAGAGCCGTTGATGATGTGTGGCCAGAACGATGATGCCCGAATTGGCGGCCATCTCGTCCATCCGCTTGTCGCTTTTCTCGCGAAAGGCGGCGTCTCCCACGCCAAGCCACTCGTCCATCAAGAGAATTTCCGGTTCGAAAGCGGTGGCAGCAGCGAAGACGGTGCGCATCGCCATGCCCTGTGAATAGGTTTCCATGGGGTCGTCGAGCGCCGCACCGATGTCCGCAAAGGCCTCCATCTCTGGCAGTTTTTCCTGGATGTCCCCGTATTTGTAACCGGACAGGAGGTTGCGCAGGACCATGTTGCGACGCCCAGAGCTTTCGCGTCTTTGCCCTACGTTCAAGTGGAACAGCGCGCTGACTTTGCCATCGATCGAAATGGATCCCTCGGAAGGATGCAGAACGCCGGCGATGACCTGTAGAAGGGTCGATTTGCCAGCCCCATTGGGCCCGATCAGGGCGAGACGATCACCTTTATGCAATTCAAAGCTGATACCTTTCAGCACCTCAACCGTGCCGAAAAGCCGTCGTCCGGCCAGGCGCACTCGAAGTTCATTTGCAATGATACTCGCCATGACGCGCCCTTAGATATGCGAAGGAATTCGCCGCGCAGTGATTTGCAGCAATACAATCGAGACAACCATCATGACGATGGTCACGCCTGAAACAACCGCAATGTTCAGCATGCTTGTTGTGCCCGTGAAGGCGAGATCGCGCACCAGGTTCAGATAATATGTAAATGGATTGTAGGTGTAGAAAATGGGCGGCTCCGGAAACTGGTCCGGCATCCAGAATATGGGTGTGAGGAACAGCATCATCCGAGTAAATGTTTGGGTGAGTTGGGCCAGATCCCTGATGAACACGCTCAGCACGCCGAGGAACAGCTGGATCCAGAACACCGAAATCGCGACGGCAAATAAACCGAGCCCAATCAAGGGCAGGTTTGATAAGTCAAACGGATAGACCCAGTACACCAGAGCCAACCCAGCCAGACTGTTGAAGCCGAGATTCAGAAGTTGCTGCGCCCATTGGGAGAAAAAATGAATTGTGATTGGGGCTTTCACGCCAAGCACCCAGTTTCGATTTCGGATCAGCGCCATCGATCCCTCATTCAGGCACTGCTGAACGAACAGCCAAACGAGAAAGCCTAATGTTAGATAGGCGGAAAAGTAAGCAGGGTCAGCCGCGCTGAGATTGGTGAAAACGACCAATTTCACGAGAATGAAGGCGGCAAATGACAAGATGATCCAGACAGGACCAAGCAAAGTCCGGTGATAGCGAATGCGCCATTCATCGGCCGCCAGCATCGTCCACAAACGCCATTTCCCAAGGCTTGTGAACAGGTCAGAAAGTGCAATTGGCATGGTGCTGATTGTCGACCTTGAAACTCTAATCCAGTGCCCCCCAGGGAGTTTGGCCCTAACGCCTATCTATGCCGAAAACAACTCTACAGGTGCCATCGATTGGCCTTCCGCGGGCCGATGCATGATCGGACGATATGCATCTTTAACATGACAGGGATGCGATTTAGTCACGGTTCGCGCGAACTGTTTTTGTCAGCACACTTGGCGGTTGATCTTGTGGCAGCGCTGGGCAATGAGACGACAAGAGTTGATTAACCTCCGCATCTCCTGGCGGGGGCAGTGTGAGGGGAGAATTAGGTTTGTCGGGTCGCAAGAAACTCATTTCCTTGAACTTTTTTCCGAACTTCTCTCCTCCCAGAACGGGCGGCGAGCAACGAAGTTTCTATCTTCTCAAGGCGCTGTCGAAGACGTTTGACATCGTTTCTGTGTCTCCAAGCTACGAGGAAGGCCGACTTGAGATCATCGAGATTTCCCCTGGTTTCGTAGAAGTCCGCGTTCCGAAAACGCCTGCCTACCGGTCTGTGTCGGCCTCCATCCGAAAACAGAAGTCTCCGATTCACCAGACTGCCATGGCATATGCCCTGGCCTCGCCCGGCCATTCGGAAATGGTGGATTACATCTGCGGCATTTGGGACAGTGTTGACGGTGTCATCCTCCAGCATGCGAGTTGCGCAGGTCTGCTGGACGCCCTGAATCTTCCGGCCAAAAAGACCTTCTATGTCAGTCACAACTGCGAATTTGAGCTGGCCGTAAATGCTCATAGAGAGACCCACGAGCACACCTACTCAATGGTCATGCACCAATTTGAGTATCGCACGTGCCAGCACGCTTCGGTCGTTGTGGCCTGCACGGATCAAGACGCTGACAAGTTCAGGCATCTCTACGGCGTCGACACCAATTCCGTGCATGTTTCGGGCAATGGAAGCGTGGACCGGTTCGGGGATGGGCATTTGGCAAACAGCCCAGCTCCAAATCACGGCTCAGCCTTGTTTCTGGGAAGCAAATGGGGCCCAAATCGAAAAGCCGCAGAGCACATTCTGAGCAAACTGGCACCAGAAAACCCAGACCTCCTGTTCCATATTGTGGGCAATGTCTGCGAGGTGCTACCGGTCGATGAGGTGCCCGCCAATGTCCGCTTGCATGGTGAGCTCTCTGAGGAAGCGCTTGCCGCACTGATGCGTGAGACGCACATCGGCCTCAATCCGATTATTGACGGGGCGGGGTCGAACGTAAAGTTGGCAGACTACCTCGCCCACGGGCTGCGTGTGATCACCACGGAGAAGGGCGCTCGCGGATTTGTCCATGAGCTTGAAAACCTGACAATCGTGCCGACCGAGGGATTGAGCCTGGCGCTCCAGGAGGCGCTCGCGCAACCGCCCGTGACGGGTCAGATCCGCGAACGCTGGCGCAGTGCCGCATCGTTCTTATGGTCGTGGGATACGATTGGCGAAGCACTCGCGGATCGAATGACCGCGGAGTTTGCTGGTGCTGTGCCGTTGAAACGCGACAAGCGCATCCTTGTCATGAACGAATTTCCTGTTCGGGGCCGCGACTCCGGTGGCGAGGCGCGAATAGCGGGTTTGTTGTCCAATCCCGATCCGGACATGTTGGTCACGATTGTGACCTTCGGGCGCGGCGATTTCGATCTGCACCAGCTCCACCCCCAGGTGGCGTGTATCGAGCTTCCTGCAATCCGGGAGCAGAAGGATGCGGTCGCACAGATGAACCGCTACGCTTACACGTCCGCTGATGACGTGGTGTTTCCGGCGACGTCATCGCGCAACGGCAACTTCCTGGCTGCGATGGAAACGATGGTTGGGCACGCTGACAGCATTGTGCTGGAGCACCCCTTTATGTGGCCCATTTACAAACAGCTGCGCTCGCGGGCCCCTGTCGTTTTCGGTTCCCACAATGTCGAAGCCGACATGAAGCTGGTCACGCTCGACTCCCACAAGCGGAAGTATGAGCTGTGTGATCAAATCCGTGACTGGGAGATGGAACTCACCCAGCATGCCGAGTTGGTTTGCGCGTGTTCGCCCGGCGATGCCGATGTATACACGTCTTGGGGCGCGAAAGCCGTCCATGTTCTAGAGAACGGTGTTACACCGCTCGAAGATCAGCTTGGTGAAATTGATCTGTCTGAGGAACGCTCGATCTATCTAAGGAGAGAATTTGACCTGGGTCCGGATCAAGCCGGGGCTGTGGTCGAAGCCTTGCTGAAGCGCGAGGGAACCCCAGAAGAAGTAGACTATGTGGCGCGAGTCCTTGCCGAAGGCGGGACCGCGGTTGACTCCATGCTCGCGTCGATCATCCGATCGCCGGAAAACCTCAATGGGCCGAAAACCTATGTCACTGGGCTTGATCGCAGTGTCGAAGGCGCGCGGTTCTCAACCGTCTTTCTCGGGACATCGCATCGCCCCAACCTCTCTGCTGCCGAATTGATTGTCGGACATTTCGCACCCCAATGCCCGGAAATCGATTTTGTGATCATGGGCAAAGTTGGCCGGTCGCTTGCTGCGCGGGACCTGCCGGATAATGTCTTCCTCACGGGCTTTGTGTCCAACGAAGTTAAGACGGCAGCCATGCGCGACATCCATGTCGGGCTCAATCCCATGACCGAGGGGGGCGGCTCCAATCTCAAAATCCCGGATTACCTGGTTCATGATCTCGACGTGGTTTCCACCCCGTTCGGTGCGCGGGGCTTTGAGGTCAATGAGAGTGGTGGATTGTTCCAGGCGGAAATCCTGGACTTCGTTCCCGTCCTGAAGCGTCTGGCAAGCGAAAACGAAGGCGGCCAGGCGGCGCGCGACCGCAGCGCTGTTAGCCGCTACTACTGGTCGGAGCTTTCAAAGAAGTATTTCGAGCTGATCAGTCAGCATACGCGCCTTCGGAAGTCCCGTCCCATCATTCTGGCGGAGTCGACTGAGTACATTCAAGAAAATTCGTTCACGCCAGAAGCGACTTATCTGCCGCAACATATTCACGAAACGGATGCCGAGGTGTTGGTCCGTGCGCCGGCGCTCACTTACGGCACACTTGAACCCGCCCACCAGCCCATGACCTATGCGCGGCTTCGCTACATTGAAGAGCCGCGCGAGCTCCAGCTTTCGGTCAATGGTCTTCCCAGTTATGGGTTGCTATCACCGCGAATGGTTCGCGTTCCGGTGCTGGAATACGCATCCACGGAACCGTCCGAAACGGAATTCCCGAATGAGCATGCCTGGCTTGGCAGCGGCTTCACGTCGCCGCTCTATAATGGGCGCAAAGTCCACCGATTCATGGCGACAGGCGCAGAGATTTTTCTGCCGTCCGACACAAGCGAGTTCAGTCTTTCCGGATACGCCGTTGAGCCAACATCCATCAAGGTTTTGGCCGATGGTCGCCCGATACTTTCGGCTGTCGCGCACAAGAAGTTCACGCTTCAGGGCGACGTGGGAGGGGCGCGCAAGCTCGGTTTTGAAATCGTTTCACAGTCCAAGGTGACACGCGAAGCGGCTTTGCTGACGTCGATTGAAGAGCTCTCCATTGTGGCCAATGGATTATCCAGGAGGACGTCACTGCTCGCGCCCTCAGGATCCCAAGTCCAAAGCCATGCAACCCGTCCCGTTGTGGATGGGCTTTTCAGCCGCGCCGAAAGTCCAGTGATCGGCCTTGGCGCCATAACGCACAGACTGTCTCGCGACCTGCAGGCGAAGAAGCCTTTGCTCCTGGTCGGCTCCGAAACTTTCTGCAGTGCGTTTTCTGGCGTGTCCGGCGCTGCGCAAGACGCGGGCATCGCGATTGTTGATAACCGATTGACCCAATTGTTCGCGCCGTCATCCGGCGTGCAGGTGCCTCTTGTCCTCGAGGACTGGCTGATTGGTTTGATTTCAAATGAGCGCAACTGCGTTGGATATCTCAACAAACGGTCTGTTGGACCGAGTCCCTTGGTGATTATCGCAAATAACCCGTCGAGTTCGTTGATTGCGATTGTTGAGCGAAGCGTGAGCCGGCTTTCGAAGCGGTTTCCTCAGGCGAAGACTGTGGTTTTCCTTCCCGATGAGGTGCTGCAAAGCGCTGCTGGAAAAGCCTTCATCGACTACTTCGATGGTTTGAAGAATACGGTGCAGATTTTCGCCGCTGACTCCGAGCGTGAGCTTGCTGCCATCGTCGCCCGCGCAGGCTTGACGCTGGCCCATCACATTTCCTCGTCGCGTTGTCAGCGTCTCGCGCTCTTGCGCAAGGTTTTTGATTTGAACATCGTGAACTGGGGCGGCACATCAGGCCATCTGAACAATGGCGACCACTTGCCGACAGTGGATACGATCGACAACATCATCAACAGCTATTGGCGATACACGCTCACTCCGCTAGACCAACGCCCGAGTGATTTGACGAGCGCTGCGCTAACGTCCGAGCGTGAGGCTATACTATCGGGGTTGTGGGATGTTTCCAGCGCCGCACTCCCAATGAGTTTGGATGCCACTTCACATGCTGCGGGGGCTTAGAGCATGGATTTCTCTACCGAAAAGCTAAACCTCCTCGTGATGATACCGACCGAGGCCCATGGGGGGTGTGAGTACAATGCGCTCACATTCGCTGCGGATATGGCCCAGAATTATGATTGCTCTGTTACGGCGTCCTTTCCGCTCAACGACAAGCTCGCTTATATGGCATCGCTTGCGAGCGCAAATGGGGTAAACTTTGTGCGCCTCGATTGCGACTTTGAAGGCTCTGACTCAAAGGAGCGTGTCGCCGAACAGGAGAAAGCAGCCTGGGACGTCATCGACCGCGTTCAGCCAGACGCCGTCTTCATTCCGCTTCCATGGCCAAAGCGAGGGCAGGGGCTTATCTCTGCGTGCCACGCGCTTGGCATCCCCACACTCGTGAAATTTGCACTGGTGCCCGAAGAGTGGTCCAGCAATGAGTTCGTCCACCCACCATTGCGTGAAGCCTTGGTCGGCAATCAGACGTGGTTTGCGAATTCGCGCTACAGCGCCGAGCTTTTGGAAAAACACTTCAAACTGCCAGACCGGACGGTTGATTCCTTCCATGTGGGCCCGATCGGATTGCACCGCCTCACGGGTGCCTTCATGGCCAATGAGATACAGCCGGATAACACGCCGCTTGCCGAGCGTTTGAGCGCGCCGTCCCTGGCAAGCGCACAGACAGTGGTCACCACCGTTGCCAGACTTTCGGTTCAAAAAGGATATGAAGTGCTTTTGGAGGCGGCCGAAAAGGTCATTGCCCAGGATCCCAGTGTGCACTTCGTCTGGGTGGGAGAAGGCGAACTGCGCAGAGAACTCGAAACCGGCATCATGCGACGGCACCTTGGCTACAATGTTCACCTCGCTGGGTTTCGGTCAGATGTTCGC
The DNA here is from genome assembly GCA_038527085.1 of Pseudomonadota bacterium. Taxonomy (GTDB): domain Bacteria; phylum Pseudomonadota; class Alphaproteobacteria; order Caulobacterales; family Hyphomonadaceae; genus UBA5336. The sequence continues at coordinate 10,125 of JBCBGD010000016.1, forward strand.
GAGATCCTGAGGCAAAGTGACGTGTTCGCGTTTCCGACGATTTATGAGGGAGGATGTTCGCAGGCTCTCCTGGAAGCGATGGAAGAGCGCTTGCCAATCGTGGCAAGTGACGCCAGCGCGATCGGTGAAATCATAACTCACAGAGAGAATGGACTTATGGCCGAGGCAGGCAATGCCGAAGACCTCGCCACTCACCTTTTGGAAGTGATCGCCGATCGCGAGTTGAGCGGCGCGATGGCCGATGCGGCTGCGGAAACGGTGAAGGCCTTTTCTGCCGACGTGATGTTTGCAAACACTCGAGAGCGTCTGGAGCGCCTGATGCGCAGGCGCTTCCAGCCTGCTGCCCCCGACGTCGCCCTGCGCGCAATGCCACAGGCCCGGTTCGCGCTGGAAGGACCGGACGCCGTTATGGATTTCGCCCAATCGCACTTTGTGTACGGGGCGAAGGTCAAAGGTGTTGAGGCAGGGCAGAGGCCTACGCTTTGGTTGGAAAAAGATGCCACATTCATTGTTGCAGATCCCGATGTGACGAATTTCGACGCAATCTTTTTCCATTGCCAGGCTGTGTCGGACGAGGCGATTGAGCACCTGTCGCTGACCATAAATGATGTTCCCGTCAAAGTGAGACTGGCGCGCGACTCCGTGCCGGGTATGTGGAAAGCCAAGGCAATCGTGCCTGAAGAAACACGAGACACGTTCAGGGCCCCTCTGCGGATCGATATCACGTGTGGGGACGATGCGATTGCCCGGGAGGCTCTTCCTGGCTCGACGGCAAATGAGCGCGTGGCTCTGGTTGTTCGCAAGCTTGTGTTCAATGTGGCGGAAGCCGCAGATGTGTCGCTAACCAACGTGGCAGATGAAAGCACTGTGGCGGCCTAGCCCGTATAGCGGCTCAGAGTCGTAGAAGCTCGGACGAATTGTTGTAGTCGCGCAGCGCCTGCTGCCTACTGTTGCGCAGGAGTGTAGACTGTGCCTCTTGGTTGCAATCCTGCGGTGGTGGTCCAATGTGCCTACTGTTCGCGTTAGTAAGCAGTGTCCCTTAAACATGCCTTTGCCCAACTTCATAACGATCGGCGCTCAGAAGAGCGGCACGACCTGGTTGCATAATCGTCTAGCGTCCCATCCAGACGTCTTTATGACTGAACAGAAAGAGCTGGATCATTTCAAAGGCAATCCCGAAGAGCTCACAGAAGCGGGTGGACTGAATCGATATCTCGCTCATTTTGACGGCTCAGAGGGCAAGAAAATTCGTGGGGAAAGTTCGCCGAACTATTTTTGGAACGCAGTCATTCCCAATCCGAATGAGCAACTGGCCAGGCGGGTGAACATTCCGGCTCATGTAAAGTCTCTTGCCGGAAACGATATTCGGTTCGCATTGATGCTCAGGCATCCCACCGCGAGAACGATCTCTGCATACTTTCACCACTATCGAATGGGCAGAATTGGCAAGAATGAGACTGTACTCGATAGTCTGAAAAGAAGTCTCGGGATACTGGATATCAGCCAGTATGAAAGACAGTGGCCAATTTGGCAGAAGCACTACTCACGAGAACACTTTTTCGTCGCGCCCTTTGAGCGCGTTGGGGCAGAGCCTCAAAAGCTGTTGGAAGAAATCGAGGTTTGGCTAGGGCTTTCGCCGAGCGACAAGTCTGCCATCAAGCCACGTTCCAAAGAAGATAATCGTGGCTCCCAGACCAAGCTTGACGAACACGGCATCACAATTAGGGATCCAGAAACAGCGTTGCTCAGCAACAAGGTGGGCCGTGAGCTGATGCGTGAGCACCCGCCCCGCATCAGCTTTGAAGAGATCGCCCAAATCGATGCACACTTCGCGCCGACGAAGAGATTTGTGCGTGAAACGTTCGGATTCACCGGGTGGGAAGCTCCCTATGATCCCGCCACGTACATTGTGTCGTCCCTATAGCAAGGCGAGGCTGGCCCGGGTTTCCCAGAATCGAAATCTGGCCGATGCGTTCGAACTGTCGAAGACGAGGAATACCTCGTCGCCCTGCGAAAGCTGGGTGAGGACGCAAGCCGATCCCCGTCGATCCGTCGTGTAATCCGCAATAGGGACTTCCAGCAGCTTGTTCTGGTCCCCGTCACTATTTTTCTGGAGCTTTAACCGCACATCGTCAGCGTTTTCACCCTCTCGAACGGTGCAGTTGACAGCGCAGAGATAGATCCCGTCCACCGGTACAATCCATGCGCGTGCAGGCTGATCGATGGCCGTTGCTGTATCGATCTGCGCCGACAGGTTGAGGCGTTCGGCCACGTCGTACCATTGCGACGACGTTACCCGATTAAGCACAGCGCGCGGGTTTGCCGGCAACCGCACGACACCGCTTTCAGCCTCTACTCGCAGGGCATGGATGAATGTGTTGCCGTCAGCGCTCGTCTTGAACGACAAGTCGCGCGAACCCACACACCCAATTTCGGCTGCGCCCGAAAACCCATCCTGGAACAGGATGGATGCAGTGTCTGAAGAGGTGGCCTTGTTGATTTTCAGCTGATGACTTGCGCCGGCGTGGTTAAAAAGGCTGGCAGGGCTGGCCATCGATAGCCGGTTCGTCCCGTCTGCATCGCTGGAGATACCAATCGTTTCGATACGCAGATGGGTGTCTGCGATGCGCCAGGCGTCGCCCGTAAAGACCACGTCCATGCCAGTGTCTTCAACATAGGCGCGCCATCCCGTTTGAGGTGTGAAGTATAACCAACCTCCATCAATGAAAGCCGCGACCTGCAGGCTACGATCCTGCCAGGGGCCATCATTGACAGCGGGAATGATGTACCGGTCTCCATCCTGAGGAGTTGCCGGCGGATTGGCGGTTTCAGCACTCGCCACACTCAAATGGACAAGCACGTCCAGTGCACGGAGACTCTCGTTCAAAGTCACGTGCTTGGCGGCTTGGTGGCTCGTCAGATACGGCAGCTTGAGGTGCAGGGTTTCATCGCTCATGATGAGGGCGCTCCATTCATTGAAGCGCCCACTCTACATGCCTGCAAACCCGGTCGGATTGCTTAGGCGACGCGCTCGCCTGAGCCCTCTCGATTATTGAACCGCGATGCGGACATTCGCCACATGAACGATACCGTCAGCCGGTGAAAAACCGAGGAAATCCCTGCGACCTTCCACCATTTCAGGAACATCGTAAGTGAAACTCTGCGTGCTGACTTCGCTTCCAAAGCTCAGCGTGCTCCAGCCTGAATTACCCACTTCCGCCGTGGAATAGGCCACATCGACACTCGCCGCGTCGCCCGTCTCGGCTTTCCCGGTAATCTCGATGAGGACAGTGTTCCCTGATGCGATCGCTTCCTGGGCTTCACCGATGGTGAGATACGCGCCGCTGGTCATTCCATTCGAGGCTTTTGTCTCATCGGTTCCGGAAATTGCCACATGGCCATCTTCAGAGACGGTCACGTCGAGCCCCTCTGGAACGGTAAACGCCTCGAGCGTCGGGACCAGGTCGATGACAACTGTCCCCGATGTGACAGTGTTCGCCATCTCCGGTTCAGCCTCAGGCGCTGACGTTTCGATCGTTGGCTCGGGAGCTGGCGTGGGCTCTGGTGTCGTATTCGCGGTCTCGCCGCACGCTGCCAGGGCCAAAAAACCAGCAAAAACAATCTGATGTTTCATGAACTTTCCCCTTCGGTCAAAGCTTTCATGGAGGGCTCTAGCGGATTTGGGCCCTAGCGGAAAGGGACTTCTGGACGATGTCACAGAATCGCCAATTATCAGCCAATTCAGCGATCGTCCTGTGCAAGGCCCAAAGACTTGACTAGCCGATAACGCCCTGTTGTTTGAGCCACACTAAGGCTTGTTCTGCGAGTTCTTCCGGTGAATGCTCAATCGTCTTGAGCGTGATTTCCGGTTCGATCGGTGGTTCATACGGGCTGTCTATGCCCGTGAAGTTCTTGATCTCTCCGGCTCTGGCCTTCTTGTAGAGACCTTTGACGTCTCGCTCCTCGGCGATCTCCAGAGGTGTATCGACAAAAATCTCAACGAACTCGCCGTCTTCCATCAGATTGCGCGCCATTCTGCGTTCAGAGCGGAAGGGCGAAATGAAGGACACCAGGACGATCAGGCCCGCATCGGACATCAGCCGGGCCACGTGGCTGATCCGGCGGATGTTCTCCACGCGGTCTGCATCGGTGAAACCGAGATCCCGATTCAGGCCGTGGCGCACATTATCGCCATCAAGCACCATGGAATGGCGGCCCATGGCATAAAGGCGCTTCTGCAATATGTTGGCGATGGTGGACTTGCCCGATCCAGAAAGCCCCGTGAACCAAAGGATGGCTGGCTTCTGGCCTTTCTGTTCGGCCAGGGCGTCGCGGTCCACATCCAGTTCCTGATAGTGGATGTTGGATGCCCGGCGCAGGGCAAAGTCGATCAGCCCCATCCCGACCGTATTGTTGTTCATCCGGTCTATAATGATGAACCCGCCCAATTCGCGGATATCCTTGTAAGGGTCGAACGCAATCGGCTCATCGAGGGAAATGGTCGTGACACCGAACTCATTCAGCTCGAGCGTTCTTGCGGGTTGATCCGTCAGCGTGTTGATATCAATGGCGTATTTCGGCGCATTGATCGTGGCGCGGACTTCCTTGGAGCCGATTTTCAGGATGTATTTGCGCCCCGGAAGGAGGGGCGCATCCGACATCCACAGCACACGGACCTGGAATTGGTCTGAAATCTCTGGCGGATTTTCCGCCGTTGCAATCACGTCGCCCCGTGAGCAATCGATTTCATCTTCCAGCGTGAGCGTCACCGATTGGCCCGCGATGGCCTCATCAAGGTCCCCACTCATTGTGACGATACGCTCAATACGGCTTTCTTTTGCGGAAGGCAGCGATTTAACGCGATCGCCGAGGCGCACAGTCCCTGAAGCAATCTTCCCCGAAAAGCCCCGGAAATCGAGATTGGGTCGGTTCACCCACTGCACTGGCATGCGAAATGGCGCGCGGACACGGGCATCATCCACTGGGACATTTTCAAGATACGCCATAAGCGAGGGGCCCGAATACCAGGGCGTGTTGCCGATCGCGTCGGTGATATTGTCGCCGGCCAGGGCGGACATCGGAATCGGTTCAATTTCGAGATCTGGGCCGAGTTCCTCTGCAAAAGCATGGAAGTCTGCAACGATGTCATCGAACACCGCTTTGTCGTAATTGACGAGGTCCATCTTGTTGACGGCCAGAACCATGTGGCGAATGCCAAGGCTATAGGTGATGAAAGCGTGACGCCGCGTCTGTGTAAGGACGCCCCGGCGCGCATCGATAAGGAGAATCGCGGCATCCGCCGTGGACGCGCCGGTCGCCATGTTGCGGGTGTATTGCTCGTGGCCCGGTGTGTCAGCGACGATGAACTTGCGTTTCTGGGTGGAGAAAAACCGGTACGCGACATCAATGGTGATGCCTTGCTCTCGTTCGGCGGCCAGGCCATCGACCAGAAGGGCGAAGTCGATATCCTTGCCCTGTGTGCCCACCTTCTTGGAATCGGCCTCCAGCGTGGCGAGCTGATCCTCATAGATCATCTTGGAATCGTAAAGGAGCCGGCCAATCAAGGTCGATTTCCCGTCATCCACCGATCCACAGGTGATGAAGCGCAGAAGAGACTTGTTCTCGTGGGCTTCGAGGTATGCGCCAATGTCCTCAGCGATCAGGTCGTCGTGCATACGCATCAGAAGTATCCTTCCTGCTTCTTCTTCTCCATGGACGCTGACTGGTCTGAGTCGATCACGCGCCCCTGGCGTTCGGAGGATGTGTTGAGCAGAGTTTCCTGGATGATTTCGTCGAGCGTCGTTGCACGGCTGGCCACGGCACCGGTCAGCGGGTAGCAGCCGAGTGTCCGGAAGCGCACCCATTCGGTACGCTGGGTCTTGCGGAGCTCCTCGGGCACGCGGTCATCGTCGACCATGATGGTCACGCCATTCCAGTCCACCACGGTCCGCTCGGCTGCGAAGTAAAGCGATGGGATCTCAATCTGCTCGCGGCGGATATACTGCCAGATGTCCAGTTCGGTCCAGTTCGACAGCGGGAAGACCCGGATGCTCTCGCCTTCGCGAATTCTCGAGTTGTAGACGTTCCAGAGCTCCGGGCGCTGGTTTTTCGGATCCCAGCGGTGCTCTGCGGTTCGGAACGAGAAAATCCGTTCCTTCGCACGGGACTTTTCTTCATCGCGCCGCGCACCGCCAAAAGCGGCCGTGAAGTTATGCTTGTCCAGCGCTTGCTTTAGCGACTGGGTTTTCATGATGTCAGTGTGCAGGGCCGAGCCGTGGGAGAAGGGGCCAACGCCGTCATTGACGCCGTCCTTATTGATGTTGACGATCAGCTCCATCCCGACCTCTCTTGCCCGCCGGTTGCGAAACTCGATCATTTCGCTGAATTTCCAGGTCGTATCGACATGCATGAGCGGGAACGGCGGCGGTGACGGGTAGAAGGCCTTTTCCGCCAGGTGCAGCATGACCGAGCTGTCTTTACCGACGGAATAGAGCATCACGGGATGTTCCGCCTCGGCAGCGACTTCCCGCATGATGTGAATGGCTTCGGACTCCAGCCGGTCGAGATGGGTCAGCGACGTGCTGATTTCAGTCGTCTGCATTATTCTACCTTTTCGGTGACGGCCAGTTTTGCAGCTCTCTATTCAAATGTTGGGGTGGGTTCAACATTGGGACAAAACTGGTGGCGTGAGATTTCCTCAACAGGTCCTATTTGACGGCAATCGCGCGCAGATACTTGGCGTACTCGTTGGGATACCGGCTGGCGAGCTGCAATAATTGTTCCGTATCAATGAAGCCCTTGCGCCATGCCACTTCCTCCGGGCAGCAGACTTTCAATCCCTGCCGGGCCTCAATTGTGTAGACAAACTGCGAAGCTTGCATAAGGCCGTCGAATGTGCCCGCATCCAGCCACGCCGTGCCGCGTTGAAGCTGCACAACGCTGAGGTCGCCGCGTGCAAGATAGGCCAGGTTTACGTCCGTTATCTCTAGCTCCCCGCGCGGGGAGGGCCTGACCGTTTTCGCGATGTCCACAACATCCTTGTCATAGAAATAGAGGCCGGTAACGGCCCAATTGCTTCTGGGCACTTCTGGTTTTTCGATGATCGAAAGGGGGTGTCCTGCAGAATCGAACTCTACCACTCCAAAGGATCTCGGATTTGCGACCTGGGTCGCGAAGATCTTCGCCCCCTCTGTGAGCGAGCTGGCCTGCTCGAGAAAGCCCGTAAGCCCGGTCGCGTAGAAAATATTGTCGCCCAGGGCGAGCGCCACGGGCTCGCCATCGATGAAGTCTTCGGCCAGGAGAAACGCCTGTGCCAGGCCCTCGGGGCGGGCCTGCTCAATGTAGCTGAAGGCCACGCCCCAGGCTGAACCATCCCCAAGAAGGCTGCGATAAAGCGGCAAATGTTCGGGCGTGGAGATGATGGCGATGTCGCGAATGCCCGCCAACATCAGTGTGCTGATGGGATAGTAGATCAGCGGCTTATCGTAGATCGGCAGCAGGTGCTTTGACAGCGCGCCGGTCACAGGTTTGAGGCGGGAGCCACGCCCGCCAGCCAAAACAATCCCCTTCATGGCAGGCTTCCCTGATCCAGACACTCGATCACGGCGTCTTTAAGCCTGCTTTCCCAATCGGGTAAACGCACGCCGAACACCTCCTCGGTAAGGCCGCAGTCTAGCCGCGCGTCCAGGGGGCGCGTGGCCGGTGTCGGATACTCGGACGTGGGAACGCCATTTACGGCGGCAGAGGGCCCGCCCACGGCCCGGCTGGCGTAAAAGATCGCGCGCGCCTGGCTTGCCCTGTCTGTCTCGCCATGGCCTGCGAGATGATAGGTGCCCCATCGATCGAAGCCCGGAGCCACAATGGCATTGGCGATCGCGATGAGCCCCTCAGCGAGGTCTTCTGCATGGGTCGGACAGCCAATCTGGTCATCGACAACGGTGACGACGTCTCTACGTGCCGCGAGCCCGAGCATGGTCTTCACAAAATTCGACCCGAACCGGCTGAAGATCCAGGACACGCGCACCACCAGGGCTGGCTGGCCGGCCAGGAACTCTTCTCCCGCCAGCTTGCTGCGGCCATAGACACCAAGGGGCGCGGTGCGATCATCTGGCCGGTAGGCGCGCTCCAATTGTCCGTCGAACACGCAGTCGGTCGAAAGGTGGACCAGCGCGGCGCCCGCGGCCTGGCAGGCTGACCACAAATCGCTCACTCCGTCCCGGTTCAGGGCGAAGGCTGAAGCCTCGTCGCTCTCGGCGCCATCGACATTCGTGAAGGCAGCGGTGTTGATGACCACATCCGGTGCGCGCTCGGCCAAAGCTGCGCGGATCGAATCTGGTTGGGTGAGATCGAGCTCCGGGCGCCCCGCGCAGATCAGCGGGTGGCCATCGCGTTTGGCGACATGGTCCAAAGCTTCGGCCACTTGGCCGCTCCGGCCCGTCACCAGGATCTTGGGGCGTGTCATGCGCCGAGGCCCAGACGTTCACCGCGGTAGGTGCCGTCGAGAATGGCCTTCCACCAATCCTGGTTCTCCAAATACCATCGAACGGTCGCTTCCAGCGAGTCCTCAAGCGAGTGCCGGGGTGACCATCCCAACCCGCGCTGCAGTTTCGAGGCATCAACCGCATAGCGAAAATCGTGTCCGGGGCGGTCCTCGACATGGGTGATCAGCCGCACATGGGGGG
>JBCBGD010000017.1:0-18726 GCA_038527085.1 Pseudomonadota bacterium
ATCAGGGTCGCATTCTTCACCGGCGCGATGACCTTGCCGTCTTCGACGAGGTAGGCCTCTGTGCACTGGAAGACGAAATTGCCTGAGGTGATGTCAACCTGTCCGCCGCCGAAGTCGACGGCCCAGATCCCCTTTTTGATGGACTTCACCATCTCGTCGGGATCGTGGTCGCCGGCCTCCATCACGGTGTTGGTCATGCGCGGCATGATCCCGGCGTCATAGCTCTCGCGCCGACCATTGCCTGTGGCCGCCACACCCATCAGGCGGGCGTTCTGGCGGTCCTGCATGTAGCCCTTCAGGATGCCGTCCTCGATGAGGACGTTGCGCTGGGTCGGCGTGCCCTCATCGTCAAAAGAGAGCGAGCCACGGCGGTGCTCGATCGTACCGTCATCGACAATCGTCACGCCCTTGGCCGCAACTTGCTCTCCGACGCGGCCTGAATAGACGCTGGTGCCCTTGCGGTTGAAGTCACCCTCCAAGCCGTGGCCGACCGCCTCGTGCAGCAGCACGGCGGGCCAGCCCGGCCCGAGCACCACTTCCATCTCACCTGCAGGCGCTGGGATCGACTCAAGATTGGTCGACGCTTTCGCCAAGGCGCGCTCGACTAGGCCTTTCCAGCGATCGGGCGCGATCCATTCGTCGTAGGCTGCGCGCCCGCCTGCGCCTGCGCTCGCGCTCTCGCGGCGGCCATCCTTCTCTAGCGTGACCGAGACGTTGAGGCGCACTAGCGGACGAATCTCGCTCATCGTCTCGCCGCCAGGGCGGATGATATCGACCGCGCGCGTCGAGCCTGCGAGGGACACCGAGACCTGCACCACGCGCGGGTCCTTGGCCCGTGCCCAGGCGTCGATCTCGGCCAGCAGGCTTGTCTTGGCGCCGAAGTCTGGTGTCTCCGTGGGGTCGATTTGGGCATAAAGGCGGCGATTGGCGCGCTGGGGCCCCTCTGCCAGGGTGCCCGAGTAGCCGCGCTTGGCGCTGGCGGCGGTGTCTGCCGCGCGGGCGATGGCGGCCTCTGTCAGCTCTGCCGAATGGGCGTTGCCCGTCGCCTCGCCGGCGACCACGCGCAAGCCAAAGCCCTGAGCCGTGTCATAGGCGGCAGACTTCAAACGGCCATCGTCGAACACGAAGCTCTCTGAGCGGGTGCGCTCGATGAAGATGTCGCCATCGTCTGCGCCAGCGGCGGCGGAAGAGAGGATGTCTGCGGCGCGGGCCGTATCGAAAGGCAGGGCTGTTTGGGTCATGCCACGAATGTGAGGGGCGGGCCGCGCGCTGGCAAGTGACAGATGTCGTGAATGGTTCTAACCCGCGCCAGAGTTTCGCCACGAAGGCCCGTCAGAGAGCGCCCATGAGCCTGCGTCCCCGCGCCACGATCCACCTGTCGAACATCGCTGACAACTGGCGGCGGCTGAATGCTCTGTCCGGCCAGGGCGGGGCAGGGGCCGTGGTGAAAGCCGATGCCTATGGCCATGGCGCGGCGCGTGTGTCGCGCGTGTTGGCGGCGGCAGGGTGTGAGCATTTCTTCGTGGCCTATGGCTTCGAAGGCGTGGAGGTGCGTGAGGCTGTAGGCGACGGCCCGGCCATTTACGTCTTCAATGGCGGCGTTGAAGTGGACACCGCCCTTGCGCGCTCGGCCAAGCTGATCCCCGTGATCAACTCGGTGAGTGAGCTCACCGCGTGGCTCGATCAGGCAGGAGACCTTCTCTACGCCCTGCACGTGGACACGGGGATGAACCGGCTCGGCGTGCGCCCGGACGAGGTGGCGAGCGCCGCGTCGCTCATGGGCAATTGCCCGCCGTGCCTCCTGATGACCCATTTCGCCTGCGCTGATACGCCGGATGCTTCGATGTCGGCCACGCAACTCGGTGCCTTCGAGGTCGTTGCGATGGCGTTGCCCCGGGTTCCGATCTCCCTTGCCAACTCTGCGGCGCACTGGCTGCCGCCCAAGTTTCGGGCAGGCCTCACGCGTCCCGGCATCGCGCTCTACGGCGGAGGTAATTCGCCTGCGCGACCGGATGGCCTCAAACCCGGTCTGACGCTGACAGCGCCGATCCTACAGGTGCAGTCTATTCCTTCGGGCGAGACCGTCGGATACGGCGCGACCCGTCGCACCGACACACCAACGCTGGTGGCCACTGCCGCGCTGGGATACGCCGACGGCTTCCCGCGCTCAGCCAGCAACTCTGGCTTCGCCTATCTCGGCGAGACCCGGTGCCCTGTCATCGGGCGGGTGTCGATGGACCTTATCACGCTGGATGTGAGTGCAGCCGCCCCCCTTGCCAAACCGGGCGCGCTGGTTGAAGTCATCGGCGCGCGGGCCGACCTGGAAGAACAGGCCGCAGCGGCCGGTACCTTGGGCTATGAACTGATTACGGGATTGGGGCCACGTGTCGAACGCATCTACGAAGACTGAAAACGGCGTGCCGAACCCGCTGCGCTGGATCGGTGCGGGCGTCATGGCGCTGTGCCGCGAGCTCGGCCGGGTTGCGATGTTCGCGGGTGCCGTGATCGGCGCTGCCATGACGCCGCGATGGTATGGTGGCGAAATCTGGCGCCAGATGATCCGGATTGGTTACTATTCGCTGCCCGTGGTGGGGCTGTCGGCTGTGTTCATTGGCGCGGCGCTGGCGCTGAACATCTACACCGGCGGATCGCGATACGGCGCCGAGCAATTCGTTCCCAACATCGTCGTGCTCGGCATCACGCGAGAGCTTGGCGCGGTGATCACGGGCCTGATGCTGGCCGGGCGCGTCTCGGCCGGGATCGCGGCAGAGATCGGCGCGATGCGGGTGACCGAGCAGATCGATGCGCTGAAGACGCTGTCGGCTGATCCCAACCGCTATCTCTACGCCCCGCGCTTCCTGGCGGCGATGCTGACCCTGCCTCTGCTGGTGCTGGTCGCTGACATCATCGGCGTGATGGGCGGTTGGCTGGTCTCGGTCCAGGGGCTGGATTTCGACTCGACCACGTACCTGCGCAACACGATCGACTTCATGGAGTGGGAAGACGTTACCGTGGGCCTGATCAAGGCGGTCGTCTTCGGCGGCGTGATCGCGATCATGGGCTGCTACTTCGGTGACGGATCGAAGGCCGGCGCGACGGGCGTTGGCCGGGCCGCGACGCTCTCCATGGTGGCCGCTGCGGTGCTGGTGCTGGCGCTGAACTATGTGATGTCCACCCTGTTTGAGGGGATTGGCCTGTGACGAGCCCCATCCTGGAACTGCGCGGCGTCGAGAAATCCTTCGGCAGCAATGATGTGCTCAAGGGTGTTGATCTGGACGTAGCGCCGGGACAGTCGCTTGTCGTGCTGGGCGGGTCCGGCTCTGGCAAATCGGTGATGCTCAAGAACGCCCTCGGCCTGATGACACCAAACGCCGGCCAGGTGATCTTTGACGGCGAGGACGTCACCCATGAGCAAGGCCGCGAGCGCGAGGAGATGCGCGCGCGCATCGGCATGCTGTTCCAGTCCGGCGCGCTGTTTGATTCGCTCACCGTCTGGGAGAACGTCGCCTTCCGCCTGATCAATGCCGACCGCATGAAACGCAGCGAGGCGCGCGAGAGGGCGATCGAGGCGCTGAAGAAGGTGCGGCTCGGCGCGTCTGCGGCTGACCTGCGCCCGGCTGAGATATCCGGCGGGATGCAGAAGCGTGTGGGCCTTGCCCGCGCGATCATCTCCAAGCCCGACCTGATCTTCTTCGACGAGCCGACCACAGGGCTCGATCCGATCACGGCCGATGCCATCAACGACCTGATCATCGAGCAGGTAAAAGCGCTGGGCGCGGCGGCGGTCTCGATCACCCACGACATGGCCTCTGCGCGCAAGATCGCCGACGAGATCGCCTTTCTGTTCGAGGGCAAGATCATCTGGCGCGGTCCTGCCAGCGAGATTGATGCCCCCGGCAATGAATATGTCGACCAGTTCGTCCATGGCCGCGCGGACGGGCCGATCCAGCCAGCGATCTGAATGCCAGCGCCTGCGGCCCCTGAGCGGGGCGGCGCGGCAAATGCGAAGTGGTCAGAGCTTCCAGGGCGGGTGCGTGTTCATCGCCGCCACGGCCATATCATGGGCGTGGACCAGCGTGGACGCATAAAAACAGACGGTTGCGCGGCGCCGCTCCGGCATAGGCCAAAGACGGATGGCCATGGTCCGGCGCCCGCGCTTGTTGCGCCGCCAGCGGGCAAGGCGCCGTTCACATCGCCCCGGATGTTCCACCATGGCTTCGAGCGCGGTGATCCGCTGCAGGAGGCGTGAGCAGTCCCGCAGAAGCGGTCCGCCCTCGATCGCAGGGGTCGCGGAGGCAATCGCCTGACCGGCTTCAGGAACCGGACTGAGCGCTTCGAAGAGGCGAAATCCTGGGCCAGACGGGCGCTTCGTCGCCGCTGAACCGGTTATCAGGCTTGGAGAGCGCGCCCCTGCCGGCCCCAGGTCCGAGGCATAAGCCTTGATGAGGATCAAACGCCGGGCAAGGCGCTCGAGATATCGAATTTCACGGGCAAGCCGCCGCCAGGCCTCAACGGGCAGGAAGGCGGACCTGCGGCCCTCCAGGCCGAACGGCTCCCGGATCCCGGACAGCATCCGGACCAGAAAGGCCCACGACCAGGCGAGGGCTGAAGACTTTGACTCGTCCATGGCGGGTATCGTGCTGCAGACCGTTCCTAGGTCGAATAGGGCAGGGTCAGTCCAACAAAATGCACCTCGATGTGACTTTACGCTTGCAATTTCCGTAATGTGAGTGTATGTTCACAACTAAGATGAGCGTTGCCAGGCTTAGCAACCTGGGCGAGAAAGGATTGTCATGTCCGCACAACCAGATTCTTCCCGTCGGCCCCGCGCGCGGAATGCACGCCCGAAGATTGAGCGGGCGGCGCTGAAACTGTTCGTGACGAAAAGCGTCGAAGGCGCCACGACGCGCGAAATCGCTGAAGAAGCTGGCGTCTCCGAGGGCGCGCTCTACCGCCACTATCCCGGCAAGGATGAGCTGGCGCTCGCCCTGTTCATGGAGACGCACAATCGCCTCGGCGCAATGATGATCGAAGGCTGGAAAGCTGGATCGACGCTGGAAGAGCGTGTGCGCAACATCGTCACCGCCTATTGCGAGCTGGCGGACGAGGACTGGCTGCTCTTCTCATTTCACCTGTTGTCGCTGAACAAATTTCTTCCCCACGATGTGCGCCGGGCAGATGATCCTGTGTCCATCACCGAGGGGCTGATCCAGGGCCTGATCAACGCGGGCGAAATTCCCGATGGGGATCCGTCTGTCCTCGCGGCCATGAGCCTCGGCGTGATGATGCAGTCGGGCCAGAACAAGGCCTACAACCGCCTGCCGGGACCGATGAGTAACCACATCGACACCTTCACGCGCGCGATCGTCGCCATCCTCAGACAAAAATAGGGTTTGGTCCCATGAGATCCTTACTGTTCGCAGCCAGCTACTGGTTGCTGTCGATCCTCTATGTCCTGATTTCACTTCCCTTCCTGGCCATGCCCGGGCGCGGCACGGTCACCGCGATCATCCGTAGCTACACGCGCATGATGAACCGGGCGCTGGCGGCTTTTGCGGGCATCCGCAAGGAGGTGCGTGGGCGCGAGAACCTGCCCGAAGGTGCGTTCGTGATCGCCGCCAAGCATCAGAGCTGGGGCGATGGCTTCCTGATTTATCCCGAGGTGAAAAACTTGGCCTTCGTGACGGGCGACCATCTCGAAAAGCTGCCGCTCGTGAAGGGCATCCTGCGCAAGCTCGGCGCCATCGTGATCGACACCTGTGGCGGCGGCGAGCGCAAGGCTGCCTCGCTGGCAGAAGGCATGGCGCGCGCGAAGCAAGAAGGGCGACACGTGCTGATCTATCCAGAGGGGCATCTCGCACCTGTGGATTACCACTTCCGCTACAAGCCTGGCGTCTGGCACATGGCGCGGGCGATGGATGTGCCCGTTGTGCCCGTGGCGACCAATCTGGGCCTCTTCTGGGCGCAGGAAGACCACACCAAACGGCCCGGCACGGCTGTGATTGAGTTTCTCGACCCGATCATGCCGGGAGAAGACAAGGCCGCCTTCATGGCGCAGCTGACCAAGGCTGTGGAGTCCCGCACGGCTGAGCTTGTCGCAGAGGCGCGAGGCGGCGGCGTGGTGCCCCCGATGCTGATCCCCGATCCTCAGAAAGGCACGCTCGCCGTGCCCAGCCCTGCCGAGTGAGGCGGCTTTAGCGGTCGGTAAAGGCGAAGACTTCGCGCAGGATGCCTTCGCTGATGGATTTCGATGAGCGTTTGAGCTCGAACGGGCCCTTGCCATTCCTGGGATCGGCGAAGCTCCACTGTCCGCGCACGGTTTCGAAATCCTCGTCCACGCGCCCGTCATAGGCGATGGGCAGGCCATGGGCGCCCTGGTCGGGGCCGTAGGTTTTCGAAAAAAACACATCCTGGCCCATGCGGGTGCCGGCTATCTCGGCCTGCAAATCGTCGAGATCGAGATCGGAAATCGTGTTCGGCTCGAGGATGGTGCCCGTGAGCAGGCCTGCGGAATCGTCGATCCAGGCGGTGAACGGCACGGGTTCGCCCAGGTTGGAATAGGTGTACCAGCCTGACCACAGCCCGTTCATGTCATGTCCTGCAGGCACGGCTTCGCGTCCTCGCTTTCCCACACCCCCTTGATCGCAGAGCCTGCCCGGCGCATCAAGCGCGCCATGAACATTCTCATTCTTGGCGGCGGTGGCCGCGAGCATGCCCTGGCGTGGAAAATCGCCCAATCTGCGCTGGTCGACCAGGTGATGTGCGCGCCGGGCAATCCCGGCATGGACGAGATCGGGCCTTGCTTTGACGTGGCGCTCGATGACGTGGAAAGCGTTGTGAAGCTGGTGCTGCAAACCGAGCCAGACCTGATCGTCATCGGGCCTGAAGCCCCCTTGGCGGCCGGAGTGAGCGATGTGCTGCGCGCACGGGGCTTTGATGTGTTCGGGCCGAGCCAAGCGGCCGCGCAGCTGGAAACCTCGAAGGCCTTTTCAAAAGAGCGTATGGCGAAGTATGGCGTGCCGACGGCGGCCTATCGCGCGTTTGGAGCCGGTGAGGAGGCCGCTGCCGAGGCGTTCCTTGAGACGCTGGTGGCGCCCTATGTGCTGAAGGCCGATGGGCTGGCGGCGGGCAAGGGCGTCTCCATCGTCGAGGATCTGGACGCGGCGAAGGCCGAGGCGCGGGCCATGCTTGGCGGCAAGTTCGGAGACGCGTCCGCCAATCTTGTGATCGAAGAGTTCATGGCAGGCGAGGAGGCGAGCCTGTTCGTCCTGACCGATGGCGTGGGCGCGGTGATCCTGCCAGCCTGCCAGGACCACAAGCGGCTTTTGGACGGCGACAAAGGGCCTAATACGGGCGGGATGGGCGCCTATGCGCCAGCGCCGGTTCTGCAGGGCGAGGCCGTGGCGCGGGTGGAGCGCGAGATTGTTCGCCAAATACTGGAGGGTATGGCGCGCGACGGGATGGTGTATCAGGGCGTGCTCTATGTCGGTCTGATGATGACCGAGAGCGGGCCCCGGGTTGTCGAGTTCAATGCGCGCTTTGGTGACCCCGAATGCCAGGTTTTGATGGCGGGTCTTTCCGGAGACATCGTGCCGGGACTGCTCGCTGCGGCAACCGGCGGTTTGGAGGGCAATGAGGAGGCCTTTGCGGCGCTCCTGGATCTGGAGACCTTCCGGCCCAGCGCGACGGTTGTGATGGCCAGTGAGGGCTATCCCGGTGCCTATGAGAAGGGCCAGGTCATCAAGGGCGTGGATGCGGCCCGCGAGATGGAGGGCGTGGAGGTCTTCCACGCTGGCACAGACGTGAATGCTGCCGGAGAGCTCGTCTCGAAGGGTGGTCGTGTGCTGGCGGTCACGGCGGTGGGCGAGGGCCTGGAAGAGGCGTTCGCGCGTGCCTATCGCGGCGTCGAGGCGATCGACTGGCCGGGGGGCATTTACCGGCGCGACATTGGCTGGCGCGTGCGTTGACGCCGGGTTTGGCATTTACGGGCCGCGCCAGAGCGTTACTAATCGCAGCAAAGATAAAGTTTCGGGAGGAACACCATGGTCCATGGCGGCAGCGCGCAGGAATTGTTCACCGGCACCCAGGAAGTGGCCGAGAGCCACCGGTTCAATGAAGACAATCTGGCGGCCTGGATGGAGGAGCATGTCGAGGGCTACCAGGGCCCGCTCACGGTGCGCCAGTTCAAGGGTGGCCAATCGAACCCGACCTACAAGCTGATCACGCCGTCAAAAGCCTATGTCATGCGGCGCAAGCCACCCGGCAAATTGTTGCCCAGCGCCCATGCTGTGGACCGGGAGTTTCGCGTGATCAGCGCGCTTTATCCGCTCGGCTATCCCGTCGCCCGGCCCTATGCCCTGTGTGAAGACGAGGCGGTCGTCGGCACGATGTTCTACGTCATGGACAATGTGGACGGGCGCATCCTCTGGGATGGGACGCTGCCGGGCATGGAGCCTGCCGAGCGCCGCGCGATCTATGAGGCCAAGGTCAAGACATTTGCGGACCTTCACAATGTCGACTGGCGGGCCGCGGGCCTGGAAGGCTTCGGCAAGGAAGGCGACTATGTCGCCCGCCAGGTGCACCGCTGGTCAAAGCAGTATCGCGCGTCTGAAACTGAAAAGATCGAGGCGATGGACCAGTTGATGGACTGGCTGCCGGAAAATATCCCGCCGGGCGAGACCACCACCATCGTCCATGGCGATTATCGTCTCGACAACATGATCCTGCACCCCACAGAACCGCGCGTCATCGCCGTGCTCGATTGGGAGCTCTGTACGCTTGGCGATCCACTGGCCGATTTCAGCTACCACCTGATGAACTGGGTGATGCCCAGCAGCGATCCGGCACGCGGTGCGATCGTCGACATCGAGGACCTCGACTCCTACGGCATCCCGAGCATGGAAGAGTATGCGGCGATGTACTGCCAACATACGGGCCGCGACGGACTTCCGGACCTGAACTACTACTTCGCCTACAACGCGTTCCGGTTGGCCGCGATTTGCCAGGGCATTGTCGGGCGGGTGCGCGATGGCACGGCAAACTCCGCCCACGCCGCCAGCATGGCCGAGCGGGTGCGCCCACTGGCCGAATTTGCAGCGTCCCAGGCCCGCGAGGCCGGTATGGCGGGATAGGGCAAGCCGCGCTATATTCATTATGAATAATCGCGGAGATATCCATGGCCACCACGAGCATGAGCCTCGGTCCCTACTGGGAAGCATTCCTCAAAGAAAAGGTGGAAAGCGGGCGCTTTGCCAGCGCGAGCGAAGTCGTGCGCGAGGCCCTGCGTACGCTGGAAGAGCGAGAGGCCAAGCTGGACCGCTTGCGCGCCTACGTGGATGAACGGATCGCCGAAGCAGACCGGGGTGAACTCGTAGAATGGAATGGAATGGACGAGATTATCGCAGAAGCAAATGGCCGGTGAGCTCACAATCCGTTTTACAAAGTCCGCCCGTGCGGAGTTGATCGATATCGCTGAATACACTGCTGAGACATGGGGAGAAGCTCAGCAAAAAAGGTATCTCAGTGGCTTGGACGACAAACTGCGATTGCTTACCAAGCATCCCGCATTAGGAAAATCACGCGCAGATCTCAGTGGAGATGTGTTCACGTTTCCATTTGGTCGTCACCTTGTCTTGTATCGGGTTCAGGATGAGGTGCTCCAGATTTTGGGTTTTCCCCATCAATCGATGGATATTGAGAAATATATCAATGAGGTACCTGAATGACGCTCGACGACATCAAGACCCATGCACTGTCGCATCCGGGTGCGAGCCAAGTGGTGCAGTGGATGGGCAGCCAGGTCTACAAGGTTGGCGACAAGATGTTCGCCGTCCACGGCCCGGAAAGCGGCCATCTCACGGTGAAGTGCGACAGCGAAGACACCGCAAAGATGCTTATCGAGGTGGGGGCTGCGCGCCGCGCGCCACACTTGCCGCGGGGCGGTTGGGTCGCTTTCGACGTGGCGTCCACGGACGCGGATGAGTTGAAAGCGCGACTCACGCTCAGCTATGACAAAGTCAGATCATCGCTGCCAAAAGCGGTGCAGAGGGAATTGGAAGGAAACGCCAAATGATCAAACGCCTGATGTGCGCTGCCACCATGTCTGTCGCGGCCATGGCGATGGGTGCGCCTGCGCTGGCGCAGGATGCCGTCATCCATGCTGGCCACGTGCTCGCCGTGCCTGGGGAAGGCTATCTCACGCGGCAGACGATTACCGTAGAGGACGGGCGGATTGTCTCTATCGTCCCCGGTTACCAGCGCCCTGCGGAGCGTACGCGGGTGGTCGATTTGAAGGACGCCTATGTGCTGCCCGGGCTGATCGATTCCCACGTGCATCTGCTGACGGAGAACGGCCCCGGCCGGCGCCTGCAGATGTTGGAATTTTCCGAAACCGACTACGCGCTGCAGGGGGCAAGGCACGCCAGGCTGACGCTGGAGGCGGGCTTCACGACGGTGCAGGATGTCGGCGGCGTGGACGAGGCGATCTTCTCCCTGCGCGACGCTATAGCCCGCGGCGACGTAATAGGTCCGCGCGTACGCGCATCTGGCAAGGCCGTAACGCCGACGGGCGGGCATGCCGATGGGAATGGCGTGTCACCTGCACTCCAGGCCGTGTTTTCAGGCAACACGTGCAATGGCGCGGAGGACTGCCGCCGGGCAACACGCCAGGTGATCAAGAACGGCGCCGATGTCATCAAGATCACGGCGACAGGCGGAGTTTTGTCGAACACGGCGGCGGGACTGGAGCAGCAGCTTTTCGACGATGAGATCGCCGCGATCGTTGAGACAGCCGCCACGATGGGCCGGAAGGTGACCGCCCACGCCCACGGCAAGGGCGGCATCGAGGCAGCGCTGAGAAACGGCGTCCAGTCGATCGAGCATGGCACGTATCTGGACGCGGAAACGGTCGCGATGTTCAAGGAAAAGGGGGCCACGCTCGTGCCCACAGTGTTGGCAGGTGCGACCGTAACCGGCTGGACCAATGAGCCCTGGTTGCCAGAGCCGTCGCGCGCCAAGGCGGCGATTGTTGGCCCGCTGATGCTGGACATGTTGCGCACCGCGCGCGAAGGCGGGGTCCGCGTGGCGTTCGGCACCGATACGGGCGTGTCAAAGCATGGCGGCAATGCCGAGGAATTCGCGCTGATGGTGGAGGCCGGGTTCAGCCCGGAAGAGGCGATCCGCACGGCCACCGTGATCGCGTCTGAGCATGTGGAAATGGAGCGCGAGATTGGCACGCTGGAAGCGGGCAAGTTCGCCGATATGGTGGCCTATGAGGGCGATCCTCTGGAGGACATCAACGAGCTGCTCGATGTCGATTTCGTGATGAAGGGCGGGGCGGTCGTCACATCCAGCTTCTAGGCGACCGCGTAAGAAAGGCAGGATCTTGCAACCCATGGAGCCTGCCCAATGCGCAGCCTTGTCGCCGCCCTCGCTGTTCTCGTCGCGCCTTTGAGCGCGGCGGCCTATGAGGAGCCTGCCCACACGGTGGAGCTGGAAGAGGGTAAGTACGAAATCCGCACCTACGAGCCTGTCATCGTGGCGAGCGTGATCGTGAATGCGACGGGGCGGGAGGCCGCCAATCTCGGCTTTCGCCCGCTCGCGGACTACATCTTCGGCAACAACACCGCCCGCGCTGACATCGACATGACTGCGCCCGTGACCCAGCGCGCTGTGTCCCAGAAGATCGATATGACGGTGCCGGTGACGCAAACCGCCGCCAATGGATCGCAGACCATGATCAGCTTCGTGATGCCGTCGAAGTGGACCATGGAGACCCTGCCTGAGCCCAACAATGACGATGTTATTCTGGCCGAAATGCCCGCCCGGCGCGTGGCGTCGATGATGTTTCGCGGCGGCGGGAGCGACCGCCAGCAGGCAGAGGCGGAGGCCAGCTTGCGGGACTGGCTGGAGACGAAAGGACTGGAGCCGCTTGGCGCACCGACCTTCAATTTCTACAGCGGTCCATGGGTGCCTGGACCGTTCCGGAAAAACGAGGTCCACCTTGAGATCGCGCCTGCCGGGGGCTGAGCCTCGCGCGACTGGCGAAGGGTTTTGACTCAGAGCGCCAAACCATTGCAGTTTCGCACCAAACAGGCACAAAAGGCGCGCTTCAGCGCTGATTTGAGAGGTTTGGAATGGTTTCATCACGTCAGCGCCTGGCGCTTGCCGCTGGTCTTGCAGCCACACTTGCTGCCTGCGCGCCCCAGGGCGCTGCACCGTCCAGCAACGGCGCAGCGAGCGCGTCGGCTGGCGTGGAGTGCGTCCCGATCGAGGAAGGTGCACTGTATGTGGTGAGGAATGGCCGCCTGGCCGCTGCAGAGGCGCCCGATCCTGTCATCATTGAGCGCGTGGTCGAGCCAGAGCTGACCTGGCCTGAGCGGATCGAGGCAGGCTTCCCGGATGCCGGCTTTCCCTGGCTGGAGCTGAATGCGCGCAACGCGGAAGAGGGCGTGGTCACGCTGACTGGCACCGCGCCGACACGCGAGGCGGCTGAAGCGGCTTATGCGGCGGGCGAGGCCGCGATTAAGGGCGTGCCACAGGGCCGCGACATCCTCATCGTGGATGGCATTTCTGTCGAAGGCGGCGAGGAAGCCGTCGGGGCCGCGCTGCAAGGTCTGACTGCGGCCTCATCAGTGGATGAGTGCCAGGCTGCCTTTGTGCGCGTGATGGAAGGGCGCAACGTGTCCTTTGCGGTCGGCAATGCGGCGATCAATGACGAAAGCGCACGTCTCCTGAATGCAGCAGCGGGCGTTGCGACGCTGTGCTCGCGCTATCAGATCGAAGTGGCGGGCCACAGCGACAAGCAGGGCGATGCGGTGTTCAACCAACGCCTGTCGCAGCAACGGGCCAATTCGGTGCGCCAATACCTGATTGACCGGGGCGTCGCGCCGTCGGTTCTGATCGCGCGCGGATATGGGGAGACATTCCCACTGATCGACGCCGAGACGCCCGAGGCGAACGCGGCCAACCGCCGGACCGAATTCCAGGTTCGCCGGCGCTAAAAAAGCGAACCCCTTAGAAAATGCCTGGCTGGTGACCTGCAGGGAGTTTCAGCCCGTGCCGAGGTCGACTTCCAGGCTCGAGATCGCGTGGACGAAATTGTTCGGCGCGATCTCCTGCTTGCCTGTCCATGAGATATCCGGAAAGCGCGTGAGGATCTGCCTGTAGGCGGACTCCAGCTGCATGTTTGCGACGCGCTGGCCGAGGCAGACATGCGGGCCGAGGCCAAAGGCGATGTGATCCTTTGCGTTGGCGCGCTCGACGTCGAAACGGTCGGGATCTTCGAACACCTCGGGGTCGCGATTGGCGGCGCCGTAATACATCACCACTTTTTCGCCCTCGGCGATGGTCTGGCCGCGTAGAACCGTGTCTTTGGTGGCCGTGCGGCGCATATACATCACCGGGCTGACCATGCGGATCGCCTCATGCACCATGTTGGGCAAGAGGTCAGGATTGGCGATCAGCTTGGCTTTCTGGTCAGGGAACTCGGTCAAAAGGCGCATGGTGCCTGAGAGGGAATTGCGCGTGGTGTCGTTGCCCGCAAACACGATCAGCAACCAGGAGCCGTCGAGGAATTCGTCTGACAGGGGCGCACCATCGATTTCGGCGTTGGCGATGGCCGACAAAAGATCATCGCGGGGCTCGGCGCGCCGCGCCAACAGTTCGCGTTTTCCGAACTCGAACATGTCGATCACGTTCTGGACGAACTCGCCGAAGAAGACCGGGTCGATTTCGTCGCCCTGGGCCATGGTGTGGCCTGCGACCTCAAGATAGTGCATCCACTTCACGAGCTTGGGTCTGTCTGCTGGATCCACACCAAGGATCTCGCACAGCGTGAACAGGGGTAGCTCGGCGGAGAAATGCTCCACCATGTCGACGATGGGGCCCGCCTTCTCCATACCATCGAGCAGTTGGGTGACGTGCGCGTCGACCTTTGTCTTCAGCTCGGCCACATAGGCCGGCGTGAAGAAGGACATGTGCTCGCGGCGCAGCGGCATATGGTACGGCTGATCAAGGCAGATCATCGTGTCGAGCGAGGCGCGATGGAGCAGCGGGTGGCGCGTCTCGGGCGCGCCATAGTTCATGAGGATGCCACCCTTCTGGGAGCTGTAAGTGGCGGTGTCGAGCTCGACCTGCCGGATGTCGTCATAACGCGTCAGCGCCCAGAAGCCCGCCCCCATGCCTTCCGGCTCTGGATGCCAATACACGGGCGCTTTGGCGCGCATTTCCGCGAACACATCGAAGGGCTGACCCTTCAGGAACGGCTCCCAATGGCTGAGATCAATGGGCGCTTTGTATGTGGTGGCTGGAGGGTGGGTCGGCCCGACCGGCATGCTGCGTTCTTCAAGGGCCGTTTCGGACACGTTTGCGAGCGCCATTTGAATTCTCCTCCACCATCTCGTTGTCTAGGACGAAGGTTTACCCCTGCGCCGCGGTTTGCCAAGCGGCCGCCTCGGCTTTCCTGGCTTTTTGGAGCTTTGTGTCCGTTGTTGCCGGGCGTCCACTAACTCGCCGAAATGGCTGGCAAGTTCAGAGGCCGACACCTCTTCCACGGCTCCGGGCGAAAGCTCGCCAAGCTCAATCGGGCCGTAGGAGACGCGGATAAGCCGGTTGACCTGCAAGCCGACGGCTTCGAGCGCGCGGCGCACTTCGCGCTTCTTACCCTCCTGCAGGGAGACGCGCAGCCAGGCGTTTGCGCCGGTTTCCTGTTCCAGCGTGGCCTCAATGGCGCCGAAACGCTCGCCCTCCACGGTGATGCCCTTTGCGAGACGGGCGAGCTTGGCCGGATCGACGCGGCCAAAAGCACGCGCGCGATAGGTGCGCACCATGCCATTGCCTGGCTTTTCCAGCTTGCGGGCGAACTCGCCGTCATTGGTCAGCAGAAGCAGGCCCTCTGTGTTGAGGTCGAGGCGGCCGATCGTGACGGTACGCGGCAGGGTCTTGGGCAGTTCGTCAAAGATGGTGCGCCGGCCTGCCGGGTCGGAATTGGTGGTGATCAGGCCTGCGGGCTTGTGATAGCGCCAGAGACGTGTGGCTTCAGGCGCCTCGATGACGAGGCCATGGACGCGGATGTCCTCGCGGCCTGTGACCTTCTCGGCAGGGGTTTTCACCTTGCGTCCGTCGACGGTGACCTTGCCTTCTTCAATGAGGGTTTCGCAGGCCCTTCGGGAGGCGACACCTGCGCGCGCAAGATACTTCGCAATGCGCTCGCCTGGGGCATCTTCACCGAATTGGGGTGTTCTTGATCGATTTTGCGGACGTGAAGGGCGTCGGCCGCGGGGCGGGCCGGGTGTCCTGCGGCCCGTCTCGCGACGCTCCGACATGGGCTTTGATCCTTAGCTGCTGGTCACGTAGTGAAGCAGGGGCGCGGCGATCGCAAGGCCGAGGATCAGTTCCGTCGCGATCCAGGTCGGGTTCATGGCCGGAGCCCGGAGCTTGTCCATGTCGAAGACCAGCGAGGTGGTCCGCCCAATGGCCGCGCCGAACCAGCCTGCGGCGAGCGGCAGCGCGATGAGGGCGCCGCTGGTGCTGTCACCGATCAGGAAGAGATACAGCGCCACGCCATGGGTCATCAGGAGGAGGCCGCCATAGGTGGCGCGAAACTCCGAATACCCTCCGGGCTTGTCAGGGTCTTCCACGAGGCGCACGACGCCAGCCGCCCAGGACGGGCTGACGAGGCTGCCAAAGCCGATGAGCGCCCCAAAGGCGAGGCCGATGATGGCCAGGATGTCGAAAATCATGGGCAAACCCTTTGTTCGATCGCGCCGGAATGGCAGCGCGCGCAGCCCAGTCTGGGTGCGCGCGCATCAGGTTTACGTTCATTTGGGGCAGATTGGATCAGCGGTGGTAGGTCATGTCGAGATAAACGGTGCTGCCGATGTCAGGTACGGTGACAGCCACATCATCGAATGTGGGCGGGCCGGTGAGGGGCCTGCCAGACATCGCCCAGCCATCGAGCGGCATGCCCAACTCGGTCATGTCGAACTCTCCATTGCCGTTTTCGTCGTGCCAGACGCTGACGGCGTAACGCCCTTCTGGCAGGTCGTAGGTTCGCAGGACCGTTCCCGCCTCAATCGCCTCGAGGACGTCGCCTGCGGTGCCTTCATCCTTCATGAACTCGCTTTCGGACTGGACGGAAATGTAGAATTTGCCGCCACGGTCCTCAACAGCATCAATGCTGACGGTGAGGGGCGCGGCACTGGCGACGCCGCAAAGCAGGGCGGTGCTCGCAATTACGCATGAAATAGAGCGGTACATGGCAGTCTCCTTCAGAGTTATGATGTACTTTGCATAACAAAGCGAAATTGTGGCTGTCAACAAATAACTTTGAGTGGCAAAGTGTATAGGTGTTTCGTCAACCTGACCGGTCTGCTCGGCAGATTGGTTTTCTCGGTCTGGTGAGCGTATCGATGGGCGCTTCGGCGGGGTCTAGAGGCCGCCAAAGTGGCCCTTGCGCTGGGCGATGGTGCGCGGGACAAGGCGTCATGTCAGAATTCGACTGGATCAAGAGCTATTTTGCGCCGCTGGCGGCCTCGCAAGGTGCGTCGGGACTGCGCGATGATGTAGCCGAACTGTCGCGCGTTGCAGGCAGCTTGATCGCCACCGTAGATGCGGTGGTCGAGGGGGTGCATGTCCTCCCGGGCGCGTACGCAGCCGATGTGGCCGTCAAGCTGGTGGCCGTGAACGCGTCGGACATCCGCGTCAAAGGCGGGCGACCATGCGAGGCGCTGCTGACGCTCGGCTGGCCCGAAGATCGCGGTGAAGACGAGATCTCTGCATTTGCGGCGGCGCTGGGCGACGCGTTGGCGGACGTGGGCGCTGTCCTGGTGGGGGGAGATACAGTGACCTCGCCCCATGGGCTTTTCGCGTCCCTCACACTCACAGGGGAATGCGCACAAGGGCCGCCAATCCGGCGCTCAGGGGCGAGGCCCGGAGACGACGTCTGGCTGAGCGGCGAGATTGGCCATGGTCTGATTGGCCTGGCAGATGCTCAGCGCGGGGCGGAAACGGCATCCGCGCGCCACTATCTGAGGCCGCGCATCATCTCCCAGGCGCTGTCGGACAGGATCGCCCAGGAGGCGAGCGCAAGCTTGGATGTCAGCGATGGGCTGCTTGGCGATGCGTTGAAGCTGGCCGAGGCGAGCGGGGTGCAGCTGAGTCTCGAATTGAACGATGTTCCCCTGGCCAACCCCGACTGTGAGAAAGCCACGCTGATGGAGCAAGTGACCGGCGGGGAAGACTTCTGCGCCTTGTTTACGGCGCCAGCGGGGCGTCGAGCCAAACTCGAGACCTGGGCTGAGGCGGCGGGCGAGCGCCTTGCGCGAATCGGTGCGACGTCAACAGGCTCGGGCCTGGCGCTCCTGCGCGGCGGAAATCCCCAGCCTCTGCCGGAAAAACTTGGCTTTACCCATGGCCAATGACCCCTGAATCGCGCTGAAAGCGAGAAAACTTGCGCGGCAAAGCGGCTTTTGGCAGCGTCGTTGCATAAAGAGAGGGAAGGTCCGGTTCACGGACAAAGATTGCTCCAGGGAGGGCACTTCATGAGTATCTGGTATTACGCGGCTCTGATCGCAGGGCTGCTGTCGGTCGCATACGGCATGTGGCAGATCAGTTCGATCAACTCTGCATCGCCGGGCAATGCGCGCATGCAGGAGATCGCAAAAGCGATCCAGGAAGGCGCAAACGCGTATCTTTCGCGCCAATATCGCATGATCACCTATGTGGGCATCGCGGTGCTCATCGTGCTCGCGATCGCGTTCCGCAACTGGGAAGTGCCGGTTGGCTTCCTGCTCGGCGCGGTGCTGTCTGGCGCGGCTGGCTTCATCGGCATGAAAGTGTCGGTCCAGGCCAATGTGCGCACGACCGAAGCCTCCAAGCAAAGCCTTGGCGCAGGCCTGAACCTGGCGTTCAAGTCTGGCGCAGTGACCGGTATGCTCGTGGTGGGCCTCGCCCTGTTGGGCATCGTTCTCTACTACGGCCTGCTGGTCGGCGCGATGGGCGCAGAGCCCGACAGCCGTCAGGTGATCGACGCGCTCGTGGCGCTCGGTTTCGGTGCATCCCTGATCTCGATCTTTGCCCGCCTCGGCGGCGGTATCTTCACCAAGGGCGCTGATGTGGGCGGTGACATGGTCGGCAAGGTCGAGGCTGGTATCCCTGAGGATGACCCGCGCAACGCCGCTACAATCGCTGACAATGTGGGCGACAATGTTGGCGACTGCGCCGGCATGGCAGCCGACCTGTTCGAGACCTATGCGGTGACGATCGTGGCCACCATGGTGCTCGGCGCCATCTACTTCGCCGACACGCCGTTCCTGCGCGAAATCATGATCCTGCCGCTCGCCATTTGTGCGGTCTGCATTGTGGCGTCGATTGCAGGCACCTTCTTCGTGCGCCTGTCTGGCGGATCGGAGAACGTGATGGGCGCGCTCTACAAGGGCCTCATCGCGACCGGCGTGATCTCGCTGATCCTTATGGTCTTCACCATCCCGAATGTCCTGCCGAATGGCTGGGGCGTTCTGGAGGGCGCGGGCACCAAGCTCGGCCTCTTGGACCGTGTCACGGGCGAGCCTGCCGAGATCACAGGCCTGAGCCTTTATCTCTGCGCGGCCACGGGCCTCGCGGTGACGGGCCTGATCGTGTGGATCACAGAGTACTACACCTCGACGGCATTCCGTCCGGTGCGCTCTGTGGCCCAGGCATCTGCCTCCGGCCACGGCACGAACGTGA
>JBCBGD010000018.1:0-18599 GCA_038527085.1 Pseudomonadota bacterium
TGGCGACCGCCGCCCCCTTGGCGGCAGCGCAGTCTTTCTCGCCTGGAGGTTCAAGCGAGTCCCCCCGAAACGCGAACATCGTTCCCTTGCGGGAAGTCTTCGCGCGCTTGAAATCGCAGTATGGCGGATACCAACTCGATGCAGAGTTGTTTTCGACATCTGGCGGTGGTTCGGAGTATAGGATCGACTGGATGTCGGGAGACGGCCGTCGAATGAGAATAGTTGTGAACGCTCAAAATGGGCGTGTCATCAGAGCAAGCGGAGGCTGACACAATGCGTGTACTTGTTGTGGAAGACGATCCGGATCTGCGCCGTCAGCTTGCTGATGCGCTGTCCCATGCTGGCTATGCCGTTGATTTGGCGGCAGACGGCGAGGATGGCCATTTCCTTGGCGATACCGAGCCCTATGACGCGGTAATCCTCGATCTCGGTTTGCCCAAGCTGGACGGTGTCACAATCCTTGAGCGTTGGCGCGCGGATGGAAAGGACTTTCCGGTCCTGATCCTGACCGCACGCGACCGTTGGAGCGAGAAGGTCAAGGGATTTGACGCAGGCGCGGACGACTACCTTACCAAGCCATTCTACACGGCTGAACTCCTCGCGCGGCTTCGCGCGCTCTTGCGCCGCGCCGCGGGCCACAGCGCGGCTGCTCTTGAAGCAGGGTCGCTAAGGGTGGACACGCGATCTGCGCGCGCTTCTGTCGATGGCGAACCGATCCGCCTCACTGCTCATGAATACCGGGTTCTTGCTTATCTGATGCACCATCAGGGACGTGTCGTCTCGCGCACTGAACTGGTCGAGCACATCTATGATCAAGAGTTCGACAGGGACTCTAACACGATCGAGGTGTTCATCGGGCGATTGCGCAAGAAGATCGGGTCGGAACGCATCGAGACAGAACGCGGTCTTGGTTACAGGCTCGTCGTGCCAGAGTCCGAGCAGCATCTTGCGAGCTAGTCCGATTTAGGGTGACTTTGGCGGTGCCAATTCGGCTGGAGCCACCACCTTGATCCTGAACAGCTATCTTCCGAAGGGCGGCTCCATTGCCCAGAGGATCCTGATCGGAGCGGCGGTCTGGAGCCTTGTCGTGTTGTTCGGTGGCGCTTTTGCCCTGTCAGCACTCTACCGTGCGGAAGCTGTTCAGCTGCTTGAAGAAGAATTGGACGCCACACTCATCGCCCTTTCTCGTGCTGTGAACCTGGACGGCGATGGGGCAATTTCCGCCAATGCTGCCAGGCTTCCGGCCGATGCACGTTACGAGACGCCATTGGCGGGGCGGTATTGGGCGATCGTTCAAGTTTCAGCTGACGATTCCCCGCTGCGTGACATTCGCGCTGACAGTCTCGAGTTCAGCGACTTGCCTTTGCCCGTCGACCTTGCGCAGCAGGCGCTGCGCCAGCCGGGTGAAACTTTGTTTGCAGACACAGAAGGCCCGGCAGAAAATGAGCGAGTGAGGGTAGCTGCCAAAGCGGTGATCCTTTCAGACGATGGTGCGCGCGCCGTAATGATGGCGGCGGCGGATAGAGGCGCATCCGATGCCGGGGCACGCCGCTTTCTCTTCTCCATTATCCTCGCCATGGTCTTCCTTGCGGGCGGCGTGTTGCTCGCCATGGCGATACAGGTGCGCGAGGTGCTCAAACCGCTCGAGCGCATTCAAAGCGACCTTTCTGAAGTCCGCTCAGGCGAGAGGATTGAGATGGGAAATGATTATCCAGTCGAAGTGCGGCCATTGTCCGAAGAACTGAACAAGCTGCTCGAGCACAACCGGGAAGTTGTCGATCGGGCACGAACTCATGTTGGCAACCTAGCACACGCGCTGAAGACCCCGATCGCGGTCCTGCGAAACGAGGCGTCCGGAGACAGCCCACTCGACGATGTGGTCCGGCGTCAAGCCGAAGCGATGCACCGAAATGTTCAACACTACCTGAAGCGCGCTCAGGCAGCCGCGCGTGCCCAAGCGCTTGGTGCGCGAACGGATGTGAATGAAGTCACTGACGGACTGGTACGCCTGCTGAACCGGCTTTTTGCTGACCAAGGCATCGAGGTCACGTCCCGATTGCCGCAGGGCCTTGTGTTCAGGGGTGAGGCGCAAGACTTGGAGGAAATGATTGGAAACCTGCTTGAAAACGCCTGTAAATGGGCGCGCTCGCAAGTGCATCTCTCGGGCAACGCTATCGATGGCGGGCGGATCATGCTGCATATCGATGACAATGGCAGCGGATTGGAACAGGCAGAAATGGAAGACGCACTCAAGCGCGGTGTGCGCCTCGATGAAACAGCGCCCGGGACGGGATTGGGACTGTCCATTGTGAAAGAGCTCGCCGAATTGCACGGCGGGTCCCTCGAACTTTCGAAAAGTCCGCTTGGAGGTCTACGGGCAAGCTTGACGTTGCCAGCGCTGTGACACGCCTGGATTGGATCATTATGGGTGGTGCAGTGGTGCTGGCTGCGGCCATCTATATTGCTGTCGGGCGACCGGGCATGGCCGACCAGCCGATGTCGAAACGCACGGCTGAGCTGGAGCGGAAAGCGCCCGATGAAATGACGCCCGCCGAGTGGCTCGCGCGGCTGGAAGTTCTTACGCAAGAGCGGCCGGAAGACCCCCAGCCTCACTTTTTCATCGGACAAATGCTCGCCAATCAGGGACGTGATGAAGACGCTGTGCGCGCCTACCAATCTGCGCTGCGCCGAAGCAATACGCATGTGCCCGCCTTGATCGGCCTCGGGGACTCACTGCTGAGAATGTCAAATGGCGATGTGTCAGCTGAGCTGGCGGCGGTGTTCGAGCGCGCTTACCAGTTGGACCCGACCCAACTACGTGCTGGATTTCTGGTTGGAGTGGCCCGATGGCAGACGGGAAATGAGGCCGGTGCTGAGGCCTATTGGCGAGGCATAGAGGCCAGCCTGCCAGAAGGCTCCCGAGAGCGTGAAGGCTTCCAAGCGCTGATGACCACTTACATGCGCGAGGCGCGCGCCAATTCAGCCGCAGTTCCCACTGAATGAATCTGGCATATATTGGCGTCCATGAGAGCAAGAACCCAAAGACTCTGGATCTTTTCCGTCGCGGCCATTCTCGTACTCGCTGCTGCAGCGCTTGTGCTTTTTGCAATGCGAGAAACGGCCGACTTGTTCTACACGCCGGAACGCCTCGGTGAAGCTGGACTTCCAGAGGCAGGCAAGCGGGTGAAGATCGGCGGTTTCGTGGAGCCAGGCTCGTTATCCTACGCTGAGAATGCGGAGATCGTTTTCACCGTTGTGGATGACAGCCCGAACACGGTTTCTGTAAGCTATACAGGTATCGCACCGGATCTATTCCGTGAGGGATCTGGCGTGGTTGCCACGGGCTCATTTGATGAGGGCGGTCAGTTCGTCGCCACTCAACTGCTGGCCAAGCATGACGAGAATTACGTTCCGCGCGAGCTTCAGGACATCGAGGCGCCAGCCACATGATCGAGATTGGCCATTTTGCAGCCATCCTCGCCTTTGCGTTCTCGATTGCCCAAGGGGTTCAGGGATTACGAGGCAGCAGGGAAGCAGCGGCGACGCTCGCATTGGCGGCGTTTGCGGCGATGGCGTTGGCATTTGGCACGCTGATATTCGCCTTTGTGCGCTCGGACTTCTCTGTGGCTTTGGTGGCCAATCACTCCCACACGCTGAAACCGTTTCTCTACAAGATCGCCGGTACGTGGGGTAACCATGAAGGCTCAATGGCGCTCTGGTGCCTTGTGACGCTTGGTTTTGGCGCTGCGGCAGCGCTGTTGATGAATCGGGACCGTCCGACATTCGAGGCGCGCGCACTCGGTGTTCAGGGGCTCGTTGGCGCGGGTTCACTGGCTTATTTGCTGTTCGCCTCCAGCCCGTTTCTCAGGATCGAAAATCCGCCGCTTCAGGGTGCAAGCCTCAATCCGCTTCTTCAAGACCCCGCGCTGGCCCTGCATCCCCCGCTGCTTTACCTCGGATATGTTGGCTACTCCTTCGTTTTTGCCCTGGCGGCAGCAGCCCTGATCGACGGGCGCGTTGACCGTGAGTGGGCAAAAACTGCCCGGCTCTGGTCGATGGCAGCGTTTGTTCCCCTCACGATCGGCATACTACTGGGCAGTATCTGGGCCTATTACGAGCTCGGCTGGGGCGGTTGGTGGTTCTGGGATCCCGTTGAAAACGCTTCGCTCATGCCTTGGCTGATCGGCGCTGCACTGATGCATTCGCTTATCGTAACGGAAAAGCGCGGCAGTTTCGCTGTCTGGTCCGTCTTGCTCGCTGTTCTGGCGTTCTGCTTCTCCATACTTGGCGCGTTCCTGGTTCGCTCGGGCATTCTGACCTCGGTTCATGCCTTTGCTGTCGACCCTACACGCGGACTGGTTCTGTTATTCGGGCTACTGTTATTTGGTGGAGCTGCGTTGGGGCTGTTTGCCGTGAGAGCGCACAAGATCAAAGGCGGCCCAGCCTGGACAGCGATCAGCCGGGAAGGTGCCCTGATGGGCAACAACCTGATCTTTGCGGTCGTCACGTTCACAGTCCTGCTCGGCACCCTTTTCCCACTCATGGCGGAAGGGTTCGGTCGTCAGATGTCCGTCGGTGAGCCCTACTTCCGCCTGACCTTCGTTCCGATCATGTCCCTTGCGCTCATCGCGCTGCCCTTGGTGCAAGCGTGGAGCTGGGGGCGTATGGAGGTCAAGGCGCTCTGGAAATGGGTGGCGGCTTTCATCGGTGTCTGCGTATTCTTTTCAGTGCTTGGGGTGGGGCTTCTCGAAATCCCCCTCTTTGCAGGTCTTGGCGTTGGCCTTGGCGCTTGGCTGGTCGGCGGTGCGATCTGGGAGCTTAGGCGACGAGCCATGGTCTGGTCGCGTGTGTTCAATCTCCCAATTCGCGTTTGGGGGATGACTCTTGCGCATGTTGGGCTTGGCCTTTTCACCATCGGAGCGGTGATCGAGACGTCTGCGCGTTATGAGACGACCCTTGATCTGGCAGTGGGCGAGCAGGCCGAGGTCGCTGGCTGGACCGTTGCGTTCGATGACATCAATACCGTCGAGGGCCCCAACTGGTATGCCGACCATGCCACACTCCAGGTTCAGAAGGGATCGAGCGCACCGATTACCCTGGAGCCTGACAAGCGCTATTACCCTGCGGCCCGCATGCCGACCACCGAGACGGCGATACACAAAGGCATCGTTGGCGATCTGTACTTGGCGCTCGGTGATCGAAGGGTCATCAACGGACAAGTTCGCTGGACCTTCCGCGCCTATTACAACCCGCTCATTGATCTTGTTTTCTTCGGCGTTGTTTTGATGGGGCTCGGCGGACTGTTTGCTGTACTGAAACGGCCTGCAAGATCGACCGTCAAAGCCCGTCCAAGCCAGAGCGAACCGGTGGCAGCGGAATGAAAGCGCTACTCGCTGCACTTCTGATCTTTGCCCAGTCTTCCGTTTTGGAGCTTTCACCGGACGAGGAAGCCCGTGCCCAGGCGCTGATGCGCGAGATTCGGTGCGTTGCTTGTGAGAACGAGCCCATCTCACAATCGGCTTCGGATATTGCCGAAAACATGCGCGTACGGGTGCGGACCATGGTGGCCGAGGGCGCCAGCGATGAGCAAGTGCGCGACTGGTTTGCTGATCGCTACGGCGAGTTCGTTCTGTTTCGTCCAAAGGCCCAGGGTCCTCTGGATTATCTTCTCTGGATAGGTCCCTTCCTGGTCCTCGCGCTTGGAGCGGCGCTCGGCTTTGGCCTGTTGCGTGGTCGCAGGACCGACCGGTCCGAGATTGATGCGGTCGCGCCAGAGGACTTGTCCGGCTCCAATTAGGATCTTGCTCACTCCATCGTGACTTCGCTGGGCATCATGTATTCCCATGTGGCATGCTGATCGTAATCACACGCGGAGCAACTGATGGCATTAAAGACCGGAAAAGCCGAGTTTACCGGGGCTGGAGGCGAACGCCTCGCCGCGCGATTGGATGTCCCGACAGGACACGTGCGCGCTTGGGCGCTGTTTGCCCATTGTTTCTCATGTTCAAAAGATATTCTGGCCGCGCAGAGGATTGCGCTTAGGCTCGCAGAGCTTGGCAT
Organism: Pseudomonadota bacterium; assembly: GCA_038527085.1. Lineage (GTDB taxonomy): Bacteria > Pseudomonadota > Alphaproteobacteria > Caulobacterales > Hyphomonadaceae > UBA5336. The sequence continues at coordinate 6,061 of JBCBGD010000018.1, forward strand.
CGGCGTCATGCGATTCGACTTTACGGGGCTGGGTCATTCTGAAGGCGATTTCGCAAACACCAACTTTTCGTCCAACGTGCAGGACCTCGTGGCCGCAGCCCGCTGGCTTGGTGAGGAAACGGATGGCCCTGACTTGCTGATCGGTCACTCGCTTGGCGGCGCAGCAGTTACCGTCGCTGCGCATGAACTTCCATCGGTGAAGGCAGTTGCAACAATTGGTGCTCCAGCAGACGCCGAGCATGTCATCGAGGCCTTCTCAGCCAGTCTTGACGAGATCGAGGAGGCCGGAGAGGCAGAAGTCAGTCTCGCCGGGCGGCCATTTACGATAAAGCGGCAGTTCCTCGAAGACGTGCGTGGTGCCAAGGTGCGCGATGCTGCGGCGGAATTGAAACGTCCGCTATTGGTCATGCACTCTCCTGTGGATGCGACGGTGGGGATCGAGAACGCCACTGGCCTGTTCATCGCCGCCAAGCATCCGAAGAGCTTCATCAGTCTCGATACGGCGGACCATCTGCTTACCAAAGCCGATGACGCGCGATATGTCGCCGAGATGGTGTCCAGCTGGGCTGGTCGGTATCTCACGAACGATGAGGTGGCGGTTCCGAAAAACGGTCGCGAGACTGTCCATGTCGCAGAAACAGGACGCGGCGCATATCAGGTGAGCGTCCAGATCGGCGAACACGCCTTCTATGCCGATGAACCCGCCAGTGTTGGCGGCGCCGATACCGGCCCAGATCCCTACGAATTGGTCTCTGCGGGATTGGGGGCATGCACCGCCATGACCCTGAGAATGTACGCGAACCGCAAGGGCTGGCCGCTCGAAAAAGTTGCGGTCGAACTCACGCACAAGAAGGATCACGCAGACGACTGCGAACGCTGTGAGGAAGGCCGCAAAGTCGACATTTTTGAGCGTATTCTGACGATTAAAGGCGAGCTTGACGGAGAACAGCGCGAAAGACTTCTGGAGATCGCCGACAAATGTCCTGTTCACAAGACGCTTATGGAACCGGTGATGGTGCGCACGCGATTGTCAGACACAGAAGGTGGCATGCACCAGAAGTCTAGCTAAATGAATCTTAATGCCCATCTTGGGCGAACACGAGATAAGCAACATTAACTTGCACCTAAACAGTGCAATATGAGGAGTTTGAGACCCGATGATGAAACGGTTCGGAGTGTCCAGTCAGGCCTTGCTCGCAGGTGTCGTCGGCGCCAGTGCGATGGCCGCCTTTGCCTTTGGCCCGCAGATCATCCAGCCGGCAGATGCCCGGCCAATCGTCGTTCAAACGCCGGGCAACGCGCCCGTCAGCTTCGCAGATCTCGTCGAACAGGTGAGCCCGGCCGTCGTTTCAGTGAATGTGGTGTCTCTGCGCGACAGGGGCGCTGGGTTTGAAGAGTTCATGGAGCGCTTCCGGGATATGCCTGGATTTGATGACTTCATGGACCGTCGCCGGGAAGACGATCCTGATGAGCGTCCCGACCAGGAAGAAGCACGCTCCCTCGGTTCCGGCTTCTTCATTTCGTCCGATGGTTTCATCGTGACGAACAACCACGTGGTCGAAGGCGCGACGGAAATCGAAGTTGTCCTTGAAGACGGCCGCGAGATCGCCGCAGAGATTGTCGGTACGGATCCGTCCACAGATCTTGCAGTCCTGAAAGTGCTCGAGGGTGATGATTTTCCCTATGTGGAATTCGCCAGTTCCACCCCCGTGCGCCGCGGGGACTGGGTGGTCGCGCTTGGCAATCCGTTCGGACTTGGTGGCACGGCTACGGCCGGTATCGTGTCCGCAGACGGGCGGCGCAATCAGCTTGGTCGCTCAAGCACTTATACAGACTTTCTCCAGATCGATGCAGCCATCAACCGGGGCAACTCGGGCGGACCGACCTTTGACCTGAACGGGCGGGTTATTGGCGTCAATACAGCGATCTTTTCACCAACGGGCGGCAGCGTCGGCATTGGCTTCGCGATCCCTGCCGAGCTGGCCGATCAGATCACGAAGACCCTGATCTCCGATGGCCGTGTGTCGCGCGGTTGGCTCGGTGTCATCATTCAGGACCTTACATCAGACATGGCTGAGGCCCAGGGACTGACCGATGACGAAGGCGCCATCGTAGCCGACGTGACCGACGGCAGCCCTGCAGAACAGTATGGTCTTGAGCGCGGCGACATCATCTTGTCCGTGAACGGCTTGGATGTGGAAGACTCCACACAGCTGACCCGCGTGGTCGGCGGGCTTCTGGCTGGATCGACAAACGAGTTTGGTATCCTTCGGGATGGTCAGCGCCAGACCGTCTCTGTGACAGTGGGCGAGCGCCCCTCCGATCCCCTCGGCAATGACGGCGGCTCTGGCGGTGAAGACAACATTACCGATGAGAGCGATGGTCCGCTCGGTGTCAGCGTACGTCCGCTCGATCGTGAGACTCGAGACGAGCTGGGCCTCGATGCCGACGAAGATGGTCTGATCATTACAGAAATGGAAAGCGACAGTCCCCTGCGTGATGCGGGCATCCGTAGCGGCATGGCTGTGCTTGAAATCAATGGCCGCACCTTGCGCTCACAGAGCGATATGGAGCGGGCAATCGAAGCTGCGCGTGAGGCTGGACGCGACAAGGTGTTGGTCGCTGTGCGGGTGGGTGAAGTCACCACATTCCGCACGGTCGAAATCGGCAGTGCCGAGGACTGACGCCGCAATCCTGGAAAGGCAACGTCACGGATGAATGTACTTGTCATAGAAGATGACCGCGAAAGTGCGGATTTCATTGGTCAGAAGCTCAGTGAGGCCGGCCATCAGGTCGACATCGCCAATGATGGCGACCGCGGCCTGGAACTGGCTCGTGCGGGCAGCTTTGACGCGCTGGTCGTGGACCGGATGTTGCCTGAGAAAGACGGGCTGACGCTCGTCCAGGAGTATCGCGATGCGGGCGGGTCTTCGCCCGCGCTCTTTCTGACGGCGTTGTCCGATGTGGAACACCGTGTCGAGGGCCTGCGAGCCGGGGCGGATGACTATCTGTCGAAGCCTTTTGCGCCGGCCGAACTCGTAGCCCGTGTCGAGGCGCTTGGCCGCCGGTCGAGCTCTGAGCCGCCGGTAACACATCTCAAGGCGGGTGAGCTTGAGATGGACTTGCTGGCTAGGAAGGTGCATCGCGCCGGAAAGCGCATCGACCTGCAACCGCGCGAGTTCCGCCTGCTCGAATACCTCATGCGCCATGCGGGTCAGGTCGTGACGCGACGCATGCTGCTCGAAAAAGTCTGGGAATACCACTTTGACCCCCAGACCAACGTCATTGATGTGCATATCTCAAGGCTGCGCGGCAAGATCGACAAGGATTTTGAAGAGCAGTTGCTGCACACCGTTCGCGGGGCGGGCTACCGCCTGCAGGCCTAACTCATGGATCTCCGGGGGGTGCGTCTGCCGCCATTTGCGCGCACGACAACCTTCCGGCTGTCGCTTCTCTATATCGGCCTGATTTTGCTGACATCAGCGCTGCTCTTCGGACTGCTGTACCAGACCACCGTTGGGTATCTGAACAAGCAGACCGAAGACAGGGTCGAAGAAGAGATTGGCATCCTGTTGCAAGGCTACAGCGAAGGCGGGCTTTCGCGCGTCACCCAGTCGCTGTTCGAGCGTGCTTCCACGCCGAACCGATATTTCCTCTACCAGCTGGAGACGCCGTCGGGCATCAAGCTCGACGGTGACCTTTCTGATATGCCTGCCTATGACGGGCCTGGCCCCGTGTCTTTCGAGCTGGACGTGCGCAGGCCCGGTGGCGAAATGGACACGCTCGATATTACCGGACAAATCGTGCCGCTCGGAACAGAGGCACGTCTGCTTGTTGGCTATGACAGCAGCCAAACCGAGCTGATGATCCGCCGGATCATGAACGCCATCTACATTGCGGCCTTTGTTGGTCTCGTCGTGACGATGGCGGGCGGCTGGTATATCTCACGGGGTGTGTCGCGCCGCGCTGGCGAATTGGTTTCCACGGCTGAAACGGTGATGCGGGGCGATTTGGATGAGCGCGCAAGGGTTGGGCGCTACAATGATGAATTCGATCAGCTGGCTGACCGCATGAACGCCATGCTCGACAGGCTACAGAAGCTGGTGAAAGCGTCGCGCCACACCGGTGATGCGATCGCACACGATTTGCGCTCTCCATTGTCCCGCATGCGCAATCGGCTTGAGAACGAGTTGACCAAGCAAGACCTCGATCCCCACGCCGCCCTGGCGCAAACCATCGATGAGGTCGATAGCGTCCTTGAGACGTTCAACGCGATCCTCCGGCTGTCGCACCTCGACTCCCAGTCCAAGCTTCGTTTGGTCGACACCGATATCAGCGAAGTCGTGGATGAACTGGCCGACCTCTTTGAGCCTGCGGCAGAAGACCAAGGACTTGCCTTTCAGACCATCAGGTCGCGGGCGCCCCATGTGCTAGGTGATCGTGAAATGATTGCCCAGGCCGTTGCCAATCTCATCGACAACGCGATCAAGTACACCCCATCGGGCGGTGCGATCAGCGTTCGGGCGGAGCGCGCGCACGACAATATGGTCGATGTCATTGTGAAGGATTCCGGCGAGGGTATTCCTGAAGCCGACAGGGAGCGCGCGAAACGCAGGTTCGAGCGGTTGGACGAAGCGCGCACTCATCAGGGTTCAGGGTTAGGGCTGGCTCTGGTCGATGCCGTGGCCGAAGTCCATCGTGGCGAGTTCTTGTTGCTGGACGGCGATGGCCCGCCGGACCGGCCAGGTCTGAAAGCGATTTTGCGTCTGCCGCGGGCCTGATATCGTCGAAAGATGTCCGAGTCTGACGATTTCAAAGCGTTATCACCTCAGCCTGTGGCCCCTACGCTGTCCAAGGTTGCGGATGTAGCAAGACAGTCTGCGCCATATCTCGCCAGGCTGCTGCATCAGCACCAGAATGCGCTGGACCTGAGCGGTGAAAGTGCGCTGGTTGCTCAGTGCCACGCTGAGATTGATGCTGTCCGGGAGTGGGCGAAGTCCGTTAAGTCGGCGGACGTGCTGGGACCGGCGCTGCGCCGCGCCAAACGCCGTGTACACTTGATACTCTCGCTCCTCGATCTTTCTGGCGCATGGTCGCAGGGCGAAGTGACCAAGGCGCTGACTCAACTGGCAGACGCAGCCCTCCAGGCGTCTCTGGCAAGTGTCCTGGCCAAGCGCGACGTTCAAGGCGACGGGCTGTTCATGTTCGCGTTCGGGAAGATGGGCGCGTTCGAGCTCAATTACTCCAGCGATATCGACCTGGCCGCATTCTTCGATCCCGACGTTTTTTCGGGAAGCAGCAAGGGACCACAGGACACTGCAATCAGGGTTATGCGGGACGTTTGCGCATTGATGGATGCTCAGACAGAGGAAGGATACGTCTTCAGAACGGATCTTCGGCTGCGACCAGATCCTAGCGCCACGCCGATCGCCGTCTCCACGCGGCGGGCCGAGGTCTACTATGAAAGCGTAGGGCAGAATTGGGAGCGGATGGCCTGGATCAAGGCGCGCCCGTGTGCAGGTGACATGGCCGCTGCCGCAGACTTTCAGAAGCTGCTGTCGCCGTTCGTTTGGCGGCGGCATCTGGATTATTGGGCCGTCGCAGACGTCCACGCGATCAAGCGCATGATCAACGCAAAGGTGGGCGACCCCGCTCTTGGGGAGATTGACTGCGATGTGAAACTTGGTCCGGGTGGCATTCGGGAAATCGAGTTTTTCGCACAGACGCAGCAAATCATCTTGGGCGGGCGGGACCCACGACTCCGCGCGCCAGCCACCCTTGAAGCGCTCGGTGCGCTGGTTGAAGCAGATGTGGTCACGCAGGTAGATGCAGAGGCCCTGAACGCCGCGTACCAAGGTCTTCGCGGGCTTGAGCACCGTATTCAGATGCTGAACGACGCCCAAACTCATACGTATCCCACAAGTTCCGATCAACGCGCAGCGGTCGCCGCGCTGATGGGATACGCCGACGTCTCTGACCTCGATAGTGCTCTACTCGCAACCCGGATGCGGGTGCACAGCATCTACGAAAACCTTTTCGTTTCAGATGACGGAACGGTTGACAGCTCGGGGGCAGGCAATCTGGTGTTCACGGGCGTGGAGGACGATCCAGGCACACTTGCCACCTTGCGGTCCATGGGGTTCTCGGACCCCTCACGTGTCGTAGCTGCATTCCGGCGATGGCATTTCGGGCACGTGCCGGCCACGCGAACGGCCCGCGGGCAGGCGTTGTTGACCAACCTCACCCCGAGGCTTCTTCAAGCCATGGCTGCGACGGGAGAACCATCGACGGCCTTTGCCCATTTCGAGCGTTTTTTCGAAGGGCTGAATGCGGGGGTCCACCTCCTTTCAATGTTGTCGATCGAAGACTCGCTGCTTTCTGATCTGGTCTCCAGTCTGGCTGTTGCGCCGAGATTGGCGCAAACGCTCGCGCGCCGACCGGCGCTCCTTGAGAGCCTGATCACCCGGCAGGCCGAAGAAGGATTTGTCCTGGAACCTGGTGCGGGTTTCGAAGCCGCAATGGATGCAGCCCGCCGATATCACCGCGACCGGGCATTTCTCATAGGCCACGGTTTGCTGAACGGCCTGATCGCTGCGCGCGAGGCCGGTGGCGCGTGGACCGATCTCGCCCGAGAGATGGTTCAAGCGATGGCTGATGCAGCAGAGCGCGAGACCGAGCGTCGCTTTGGGCCAGCGCCTGGGCCGTGGACTGTCATGGCAATGGGGTCTTTCGGCGGCGGCGAACTCACTGCCGGGTCAGATCTCGACATAATCGTCCTCTACGACGTGACCGGCGATGCGGCAGGTACGGATTGGTTCACGCGATTTACCCAGAGGCTGACAACCGCACTGTCTGTACCGACGGCGGAAGGGCTACTGTATGAAGTCGACATGCGGTTGAGACCGTCCGGGCGGTCTGGACCTGTCGCTGTCCGCCTGTCGAGTTTCGAGCGCTACCAAAACAGTGAGGCCTGGACTTGGGAGCACATGGCGCTCACTCGCATGGCCTATGCGGCAGGGGACGTTAGTTTAGCAGATCGCGCGATCGATATCGCGCGCGGTGCCATTGATGGGCGGAAGTTGCAGCCGAATATTGCCGCAGACGTCGACGATATGCGCGAGCGCTTGCGGCGGGAGAAGGCGCCCGCCGGGACGTGGGACATCAAGCTCATGCAGGGCGGACTGATCGATATCGAATTTTTCGCGCAGAAACGCCTTTTATTGTGCGGAGGCAAGGGCGCGATCGCACCAAACACCTACGCGGCCCTCCAATACTTGGCAGAGCAGGACCAGGCGGAGGCGTCAGATGTTGCCGCCCTGCAGGCTGCGTGGACCTTCCAGACCTCGTTGAGGCAAGTCCTGAAGCTCGCCTTGTCAGAAACGCCTTCAGAGCCCGCCTTCTCAGAAGGTCTTAAGTCGCGCCTCTGCCGCGCAGTAGGCCTGCAGCGTTTTGAGGATGTCGAAGGCACGCTCTCCAGGCATTACGACACCGTCATGCAGATCGTCTGATTTTCTGCAGTGGCTGGCGACGGACACGGGGCGGCGGCACGTTGAACGAGCGACAGACACACAGGAGACCTGTCGCAATGAAATTGAATTCGATCCTTATCCCAACACTCGTTCTTGCCACTGCGGGAGCGTTTGCCGGCTCTGCTACTGCCGATCAACATGGCGGCGGGCACGGCATGCGCCTTGAGGCGTTGGACACAAACGCCGATGGCGCGATCAGCCGCGATGAAATCGATGCTGCTCGACGCGCACGGTTCAATGAGGCCGATACTGATGGAAATGGCATCGTCTCGGAAGAAGAGTTCACCGTGGTTATGGAGGCACGTGCTGAAGAGCGTCGCAATAGGCGCAGGGGCAATGCGTTCGAACGCGCCGACTCAAATGGTGACGGCGAACTGACATTCGATGAGACTGGCACACGGCTGGAGTCGATGTTTGAGCGCGTGGACACCGATGGTGATGGCCTGATTACGGAAGCAGAGATGGAGGCCGCCAAATCAGCGATGGGTCGTCGACGCGGCGAGCGCCCCCGTGAGCGGCGCGCTCCTCCAGCTGAATAGTCAGCACCCGGGCTAAACTAGCGAGATCAGGCAAGTTGGTATCCTCTGCCGCCCTGCGGATGCCAGGCTGCCTGAACCGGCCAGATGCGGACCCCTCCCCTCGACACCCCTTCCGCATCTGGCCAAACCCCCGCAAAAGCTAAACCATCGTGTCAGAGCCTGATGATCTCGCAGACATTCGTGCAGCAGCGGCAGGCAACCGCCTCGCCCAGTCTGCGCTGGTGACGCGGTATATGCCGCGGGTCTACGCGCTGGCTTATCGGATGGTGAGGGACCAAACACAGGCAGAAGACATCACACAGGAAGCCTTCCTGCGCGCCTGGAAACAGCTTCCGAAATGGGAGCCGCGGGCCAAGTTTTCGACCTGGCTTCACAGGGTCACCATGAATTTGTGCCGCGACCATTTTCGAAAGCGCCGCGAACAGGTCATGGATGAGTTGCCCGAACGAACTGACCCTGACCTGCAGCCCCATGACAGGCTCGATCAGGACCAGCGCACAAGTGCTGTCATGTCGGCGATTGATGCTTTGCCCGAGCGCCAGAAGGCAGCGTTGGTCCTGTGCGGCCTGGAAGGGCACACCAACATCGCAGCAGCGGAAATCATGGACGTCAGTGTTGAAGCATTGGAAAGTCTTTTGGCGCGGGCGCGACGGAAATTGAAATCTCAGCTGTTAAACAGGGGGTGAGGACACGACGATGAAACCGAAGAACACCCTAAGCGACGAAAGGCTGATTGAGTTGATCGAGACCTTCGGCGCGGACATTGAGCGTTGGCCCGAAGATCTTGCCGATCGGGCCCGGGATGCGCTCGCGAGCCCGAGCGAAGCGGTGGCTCAGGCGCTCACAGCGGAAGCCGAACTGGACGCGCTGCTCTCGGTCACGCCCGAAATTGATCCGCCAGAGCATCTCTACACAGACATTTTGGCTTCGGCGCCTTTGGGCAAGACGCAAAAGGTTGGTCAAGTCGTGGCTTGGCTTTCTGCGGGGTGGGGGCGACGCTTAGCGGCGGCTACAACGGCCCTGGCGATGGGGCTTAGCATCGGTCTGGGTACGGCTGCCGCCAGCGCACCAGCAGACAATCCGTTTTATGAGGCAGAGACCTTCGGGTTTGACGCCACTGCGTTCAACAGCGCGATCGAAGAGGGCGGCGAATGAGCGAGCAAGCGCGTGTGTTTCCCCTCTGGCTGTCGGTCTCTGTCCTGGTCAACATCCTGCTGGTCGGGCTGATCGCCGGATACCTGATCGGTCGGCCCGATGAGGGGCCGCGACGGGGAGAGCAGGGCTCTCCGGCAATGATGCGCAGCGAAATCGCCCTGGGCCGCGGTATACTTGAGGTCACGCCACGCAATGAGCGCCGCGAACTGTCCCAGAGCTTTCGCCGCGCGATGGCCACAAGTGGCGGCCAGCTGCGGGACAGACTGCAGGCTCGTGCGCGCTTGTTGGAAAGCCTCAATGCTGAGCCATTTGATCCAGAAGCGGCCACAGAGGCCCTTCAACTCCTGCAGGATGCCGACGTCCGGCTTCAGGATGCCGCCCATGAGCAAATCGTGGACGCGCTCGGTGATCTGTCGCCAGAGCAGCGCGCTGCCCTGGCGGCGCGGATTTCCGAGCAAGCTGCCATGCGCCGTGGGATGCGCCCACGCCCGGACGAACGGCGCCCACTTCCGCCGCCAGAATAATAGCTACGCCTTAGACTTGTGGGCGAGCGATGCCGCGTTGGCTTCCCAATTCTGTCCGTCAAACGCATTGATGACGACATCCAATTCTTGCCAGTCGTCGAGACAACGCCATGTGACGGCGTACCCGTCCGGATTTGACCGCGGGATGTAGAAGCTCTTCACACCGCAGGTGCCACAGAATAAGTGCTTCGCGGCGCCGGTATTGAAGGTGTATTCGGTGAGCGCATCGGCTCCTCTAAGAAGCTTGAACCTCGGCCCCGGGACAATCACATGAATGTTGCCGCTCATCGCACAGATTGAACAGTTGCAGTCCTCGACCTCGAAGCGGTCGGGCAGTAAAATGGAGAATCGCACCGCGCCACAATGGCACCCGCCTTTATGCTCGGTGAGTTCACTCACGATGTTTGCAAGCGCGCCCAGCCGCCGAGACGCTGTATGGCCCTGCGCGCATCGGCCAGCATGGGGTGAAACATCTGGAAGACATGGAACATCTCTGGCCAGGCCTCCAGTGTGACAGACACCTGGGCGAGGCCAGCGCGCTCAACCAGCGTTACCGCGTCTGAATATAGAACCTCATCTGGTCCAACCTGTATCAGCATGGGTGGAAGTCCGCTCAAATCGCTGAACGCGGGTGAGGCGTAGCGATGATGTGGGTCGCTGCCATTCAGATAAATGCCCGCCATGCGATCCAGGCCTTGCTTCCTCACCATAGGATCGCGCTCGGCCTGGCTCTCATAGCTCCGGCCTGATTGCGTTAGATCCACCCAGGGCGAGAGCATCATCAGACCCGCCGCCACCGGGAGACCCTTGTCTTTCGCCATTAAGGCGGTGGCGAGCGTGGTGCCCCCTCCAGCGCTGTCGCCACCGATGATCACACGCGATGGATCGAAACCTTTCTCCAATAGAGCCGCATAGCTCGCCATGCCGTCTTCGATTGCCGCGGGGAAGGGGTGTTCAGGCGCGAGCCGGTAGTCCATGGACCAGACCGGGCAGCCTGCGGCGTCTGCTAGTAATGCCACCAATGAGCGGTGTGTTGCTGGCGAGCCCAAGACGTAACCGCCGCCATGGAAATAGAGGATCGCGCGTGTCTCATCAGTTGCCGCGGGGGTGATCTTCTCGCCTCTTACCCCTCCAAGCTCAATGGGTTCAATTTTTGCCGTATCCAGAACGGGGAGCATCTTCGTGAAGGTCTCCATGCCCTGGCGCATCTCCTCGACGCTGGCCTCAGGTGCATCTGGATCGCTGCGATCCGCAAGCAGCATGGCGCGCACCTGATCGATATTCATGTCCATCGATTTGCTCCTTATCCGACCCAGACCGGTGGCCTGCGGTGCTTCCACGGCGCAGCCCGTTCCAGCTGGCATGCAAGGGTGAACAAGGCCCGTTCCTGGCCGCACCGCGCGCCAAACATCATGCCAATCGGCAGTCCGTTCTCGGTCCAGTGTAGAGGCACCGACATGGCGGGCGCCCCCGTTTGATTGAACACGGCGCACCATGGCGCGAACGTGGTCACCGCGTCGCTATAGGCGTCAAAGTCTGCGGGATTGAGCGACAAGACCCCTAGCGGGTCAGGCGCCCGAGAAAGCACCGGGCAGAGCACCATGTCGTATCCGCCATCGACGAGGAAGTGATCATAGTCGAGGCCCGCCTGGATCGATGCCTGGTTGGCACGCATCAACTCGATCATGGGCACCGTGTTGCCGAATTCCCTGAACCTTGCGGTCACGGGCTCCATGTCATCAGCGCCGAGCGGACGGCCAAGCTCTTCCTCCCGCGCGGCAAAGATCATCGCCGTTGCTGCCGACACCGTCATCATAAGGCCTTTGCCGAGCGCGCGGCCGTCTAGATCCGGACCTGTTTCATCAACTCTATGGCCGAGCTCCTCCAAGAGCGCCGCCGTTGCTGCGAGGCCTTTCATGGCGTCTGCATCCGGCCGCGTTCCGTTTGGCGCAGTGGTCCAAAGCGCGATCTTGAGCGGTTTCGGATCAGCGTCGAGGGCAGACAGAAAGGTGCCTTCGGGCGGCGCAGCAACATAGCGCGAACCGATTTCAGGGCCGTGGATGGCGTCGAGTGCCGCGGCGCTGTCGCGTACGCTGCGCGACACCACCCCATGGCAGGACTGGCCATTCCAGCCTTCCGTTGTCGCCGGACCCATTGGCGTTCGGCCCCGCGAGGGCTTCATGCCGAACAGGCCGGTGCAGGCGGCAGGGATGCGGATGGATCCGCCGCCATCGCTGGCATGGGCGACCGGTATGACCCCGGCTGCGACGGCAGCGCTGGCCCCGCCCGAGGAGCCGCCAGAGGTGCGAGATGTGTCCCAAGGGTTTCTGGTTTGCCCGTAAAGGAGGCTTTCCGTTGATGTTGTCAGGCCAAACTCGGGGCTGGTGGTTTGGGCGAAGATCGCCAGGCCTGCAGACTTGAATCGGTCCACGAGAACACTGTCTTCGCTCGCCACATTATCTTTCCAGGCGCGCGATCCATTCGTGAGCGGCGCGCCTTTGATACTGGCGCCAAGGTCTTTTGTTGCGAAAGGAACGCCTCTTAACGGCCGTTCTTTGAGCCCGTCTTCAATCTGCGCTTTCGCAAGTTCAGGGTAAAAGGCGGTAAAGCAATTCAGCTCAGCTTGCGCAGCCTCCGCACGTGAGATGGCAGCATCTAAAAGTTCGCCCGGCGTGACCTCGCCATCGGCAACCAGTTCAGCCAAGCCCAGTCCGTCATGGTCGGCATAATTGTCCATGGTTTTCCTCCCGATTGCACATGATGGCGCAGGCGGGGCGCGCTTGGAAGACCTG